>CAVVGP010000154.1:0-36821 GCA_963747625.1 uncultured Bacteroidales bacterium
ACCCCTTATCAGGCTGTACCAAATACAATTCCACTCGACGAAATGAATCCTCAGCTATTATCATTAAAAGGTAAAGCCCGTTCCTTCGCAGAAAAAAGTATGCTTCCCGAATTCAACGGAATTGACTCAGGAGATGATGATCTTTTGAATAGGATCCTTTGGTTCGCAGCAAAAGGAAATACACCTTACCCTGCAAAGTTTGCAGGTGGAAAGAATTATAAAGATGATGATGACTAATTATCTGGCTGCCAGTAAACCATCCCACCATGAATTATTAATAGAAATTCCAGAGTGCACTCCTCCTTCGTCTTCCTTCGTGTGGTACTTTGTGATCCTTTGTAGTAAAGACAATAGTTCACCACAAAGACACACAAAAGATAACATCAAGGTTCTCAAAGATAAAAAAACAATATTATGTATAACCCTCTCTTACAGAAATGGAAAACTCCTTTTGGAACTCCTCCATTTGACCTTATTGAAACAAATCATTTCCAACCAGCCATAGAAGAAGCCATTAAGTCAGCTGCGGAAGAAATAAATTTCATTTCGGAAAATAATGAATTGCCTGATTTTGAAAACACCATCGCTTCTCTCGACAGGTCAGGGGAACTGCTTGGTAAATTAACATCGCTCCTTTTTAACCTGAACAGCGCCGAAACAAATAAATCACTGCAGAAAGTTGCACAGAATGTCTCTCCAATATTAACACGTTTCTCAAATGATATTACACTGAACGAAAAACTTTTTAATAGAATAAAAACTGTATATGAATCGAAAGAAACTTCGGGTCTTACTACTGAACAGAAGATCCTGACTGAGAGGAAGTTCAGAAATTTTCTCCTGGGAGGTGCTATCTTAAAAGAAGATGAAAAAGAACGATTCAGGGCAATATCTGAAGAACTGGCTACACTTTCACTTAAATTTGAAGAAAACGTACTTGAAGAAACAAATTCTTTTGAGCTCCATATTACTGATAAGAAGGATCTTTCAGGACTTCCAGAGAGTCTTATAGAAATGGCTTCGATGGAAGCTGAAAGGAGGGAAAAAACCGGATGGATTTTCACACTGCATTTCCCAAGCTACGTGCCATTTATGCAATATTCAGAGATGAGGAATCTTCGCGAAATGATGTTAAAAGCATATTCATCACGAGCCTTCAGGGGCAATAAATTTGATAACAGCCAAAACGCAATCAGGATAGCAAACCTTCGTCTTGAAATTGCAAAAATACTGGGCTTCAGTACATTTGCTGAAATGGTCCTCGTTGACCGTATGGCTGAGATCCCCGGAAAAGTCGAAAATTTCCTTAAAGAACTTTACAGCGCATCAAAACCTGCTGCTCAAAGGGACTTTGAAAATATAAGGAGCTATGCTGAAAGCCTTGGACATAAAGATGCGATAGAAAGATACGACTGGGCATATTATTCCGAAAAATTAAAGAAAAAGCTTTTTAATATCGACGATGAAATCCTTAAGCCATATTTCAGTCTTGAAAAAGCTGAGACAGCTGTACTCGGTCTTGCCACTAAACTCTATGGATTAAGATTCGTCAGGAACACAGCTATCCCTGTGTACCATCCGGAAGTGAAGACTTTCGAAGTATACGATGACGATGATTCCTTTCTTTCAATTCTATACCTTGATTATCATCCGCGTCCCGGAAAGAACGGAGGAGCATGGATGACCAGCTACAGGGATCAGAAGAACGAGAACGGAAATGAAATAAGACCTTTGATTTCCATAGTGGCCAACTTTACCCTACCTTCAGAAACACGTCCTTCACTTCTGTCATTCAATGAGCTTACAACTTTACTCCATGAGTTTGGCCATTCATTACATGGAATGTTAAGCAGATGCACATACGAAGGTCTTTCAGGTACTAATGTTGCCCGCGATTTTGTTGAACTGCCATCTCAGTTCATGGAGAATTTTGCTTATGAAAAGGAGTGGCTCGATACATGGGCAACACATTATATTACAGGTGATAAAATACCTGGCGAAATAATACACAAGATAAAAGAAGCTTCAACTTTTAATGAAGGATATGCCTGTTATCGTCAGTTAGGTTTTGGCTTTCTCGATATGGCATGGCATACTATAACGACCCCCGTTGAATCGAATATAACTGATTTCGAATCTGAAGCTATGGCTAAAACAGAATTGTTTCCCCCTATTGAAGCAGTAAATATGAGTGCCTCTTTCGGACATATTTTCAGTGGCGGATATGCTGCAGGATATTATGGATATAAATGGGCTGAAGTTCTTGATGCAGATGCTTTCAGCTACTTTACGGAAACCGGAATATTTAACCGGGAAACAGCTGAATCATTCAGAAAAAATATTCTTGAAAAAGGAGGGTCCGAAAAACCACATGATCTATATGTAAGATTCAGAGGCAAGGAACCATCAATTGATGCCCTGCTAAAAAGAAGCGGACTAAAATAATAACTTCCGTGCAACCCTGTGAAATCTCAGTGGAACTCTGTGTAAGTTCTTATTTCTCCTGGTTATACAGAGAAGACACAGAGGGTCACAAAGAAATGTGAATAGGATTTTTTTAAAACTTGAACTATATTTACTCGTCTTCTATCAATATTGAAATATATATTTAACATATTGTTAATCAAAATAATATAACAAATCATATGATTCTCTTTTTCGAAGCTGAAAATAAAAACATTATTGCGGCAGGTACTACCGGAAACCTTCCTGAAGCGGAAATAGAAAAATTAATCTGGCTATTCGGGAATGCCGCATTAATAAATAAACCCAATCTTGAAGGAACTTTTATCGGGCCTCGTAAAGAGATGATAACTCCGTGGAGCACAAATGCAGTAGAAATTACACAGAACATGGGGATAACTGGAATTAAGAGAATTGAGGAGTTTCATGTCTCTTCATCTGCAAAACCCCTTTTCGACCCGATGCTGCAGTCGATTTATAAAGGACTGGATCAAAGTATCTTCACAATCGATAAACTGCCTGACCCGGTGTTTTATATTGACGATATAAAAAGATATAACCTCGATGAGGGATTAGCCCTTAATGATGAAGAAGTTGCCTATCTTGACCGGTTGAGCGTTTCAATTGGTCGCAAACTTACTGACAGTGAGGTGTTTGGATTCTCACAGGTTAATTCGGAACACTGCCGTCATAAAATTTTCAACGGAACATTTGTTCTGTCGGGTGATGAAAAGAAGGAAACTCTTTTTCAGATGATTAAAGGCAACAACAAAAACTAATCCAAACAGAGTCATTTCAGCTTATAAAGATAATTGTGCATTTGTTCAGGGACCCGTAGTTGAGCAATTTGCACCAGTAACACAGGACAAACCTGATTATTTTAATGTAACAGACTATGAATCTGTTCTTTCCATTAAAGCCGAAACACATAATTTTCCCACAACTGTTGAACCATTCAACGGTGCTTCAACCGGTACGGGAGGTGAGATAAGGGACGGATTGCCGGTGGTAAAGGTGCATTTCCAATAGCCGGGACAGCTGTTTATATGACATCCTATCCCCGCCCTGACGGATGAACGTACATGGGAAAAGGCAGACACAGGAAAACCCTGGCTCTACCAGACACCTGAGGATATTTTAATCAAAGCATCAAATGGTGCCAGCGATTTTGGAAATAAATTCGGACAGCCGCTTATTTGCGGTTCAGTTTTTACTTTTGAACATTTTGAGAACCTGAAAAAATTCGGTTACGATAAGGTAATAATGCTTGCTGGTGGTATTGGAATTGGCAAAAAGAAAGATTCATGAGAAGGAAATCCCTGAAAAAGGCGACCTTATTGTATTGCTTGGAGGTGATAATTACAGGATTGGTATGGGTGGAGGTGCTGTTTCATCGGTCGATACAGGCAAATTCGACAGTGCAATAGAACTGAATGCTGTTCAACGGGCGAATCCCGAAATGCAGAAAAGAGTATATAATGCAATCAGGGCACTGGGCGAGTCAGTGAATAATCCAATAATATCCATTCATGACCATGGGGCAGGCGGTCATCTTAACTGTCTGTCAGAACTTGTTGAAGCAACAGGAGGCAAAATTGATATCAGCAAGTTGCCTGTTGGCGACCCAACCCTGTCGCCAAGGGAAATAATCGGTAATGAATCCCAGGAACGTATGGGACTTATAATGAAAAGACTGATGTTGAAACTTTAAGAAAAATTGCAGAGAGGGAAAGGGCACCTTTCTATATCATAGGAGAGGTAACCGGCGATATGCAGTTCACTCTTGAGAATCCCGTTACAGGAGAAAAACCAATTGATCTTGAACTGGCATCACTTTTTGGTAATCCGCCAAAAACTGTAATGAATGATACAGTCATTGAAACCAGCTACAAAAAGCTGGAATATTCAATTCATAATATTGAGTACTATGCAGAGCAGGTTCTCCAGATTGAGGAGGTTGCATGCAAGGACTGGCTCACTAACAAGGTTGACAGGTCAGTGACGGGAAGAATCGCAAAACAACAATGTGCAGGGCCACTTCAGCTGCCATTGAATGACCTTGGAGCCATTACCCTCGATTACAGAGGTAAGAAGGGTATGGCTACATCTATCGGGCATGCTCCGGCTGCTGGGCTTGTTGATCCTGCAGCAGGTTCAATACTTTCTATTGCAGAAGCTCTTACAAATATCATCTGGGCTCCGCTTCCTGAAAAATTAAAAAGTGTTTCGCTTGTCAGCAAACTGGATGTGGCCATGCAAAAATGCCGGAGAAGATGCAAGACTATATTCAGCAGTTAAGGCAGCCAGTGATTTTGCAATTGACCTGGGCATAAACATTCCCACAGGTAAAGACAGCCTTTCAATGACCCAGAAATATAATGACGAGGTTGTTTATTCTCCGGGAACTGTTATAATTTCAGCTGCTGCTGAAATTGACAATATAAGAAAAATTGTAGAACCTGTAATAGTGAATGATCCTTATACAAGTCTTCTTTATATTGACATGAGCCGTGATGAGTTTTAAACCAGGAGGCAGCAGCTTTGCACAGATTCTGAACAGTACTTGGTGATGATGCTCCTACTGTTACTGATCCTGCATATTTTAAAGAAGTCTTTAATACTATCCAGGAACTTATTCTTAAAGGAATGATTCTTTCAGGCCATGATATCTCTGCCGGTGGAATGTTAACAACACTTCTTGAAATGTGCTTCTCAAACACTAATGGAGGAATATCTGTCAATCTTACGGCCCTTAATGAGTAATGATACTATAAAAATACTTTTCAGTCAGAATCCTGGTATAATAATTCAGGTAAAGGATGAAGATGAAGTGGCTGAATACCTTCTTGAGAACGGCATTTCATATTTCTCTATCGGTCACCCTGTTAATGAAAGAGCATTATTCGTCACAAACAATAATGATTTTATAACATTTCGATATTGATAAGTTGCGTGATAAATGGTTCTATACTTCGTATCTTCTAGACAGACGTCAATGCGGAGATGAGCTAGCTCTTGAAAGATTTCAGAGCTATAAAAGCAATGTATTGAATATTAAAACGGCTGATTTTGCAGGAACGTATAAATCTCTCGGAATAAAACCTGAAAGAAGAAAAAAATCAGGAATCAGTGCGGCCATAATAAGGGAGAAAGGGGTCAATGGCGACAGGGAAATGGCTTACGCCCTTTATCTTGCCGGTTTCGATGTTAAGGATGTTCATATGACCGATCTTATTTCCGGCAGGGAAACTCTCGAGTGAAATAAGTATGCTTGTTTTTGTCGGAGGATTTTCCAACTCAGACGTTTTAGGATCTGCCAAAGGTTGGGCCGGGGCATTCAGGTATAATGAAAAAGCGCGCATTTCACTTGATAATTTTTATAAAAGAACAGATACTCTGTCTCTTGGAGTTTGCAATGGATGCCAACTGATGATTGAGCTGGATCTCTTATATCCGCAGCACCAGGAAAAACCTAAGCTGCTGGTCAATAAGTCACATAAATTTGAATCAGGTTTCCTGGGAGTAAAGATTTTAGAAAATAACTCCGTGATGCTGGGAAATATGACAGATATGGAACTTGGAATATGGGTTGCCCATGGAGAGGGACAATTCAGTCTGCCTTATCCTGAAAATGAGTACAGGATACCCCTCAAATTCAGCAGACATTCTTATCCTGCCAATCCCAACGGTTCAGATTATGATGTTGCAGGGCTGTGTTCAGAAGATGGCCGCCATCTTGTAATGATGCCTCATCTTGAAAGAGCATATTTTCCGTGGCAATGTGGTTTTTATCCCGATAACAAAAAAGGGGATGATGTGACACCATGGATAAAAGCTTTTGTAAATGCTAAAGAATGGATCAGTAAAAAGGCAGTAAATTAACCACTCCCGATTCTTACATACTTCAAAATGGCAGGTCGGAGAAAAAAAATATCCGTAATAAAGTATTTTGCATTTACTAACGAGTTGTCGGAGTCAGGAAAACTGATAAAAGTCTTGAACTCTCAGAATCTGCAGATCCTCCGCTTTTAATTATATCTGGAGTAATTTTTTCGCTTATAATCTGAATATTACAGAGTCCGGTATCCTGGATATAAAGTGATCCGATGAATGAATCTGCCCTGAAATATGGAAAAGTTACATCACTTGAGTTATGTACTATTTTGTCACAGGCAGGATGAGCTTCTATCCTGTTATCACGAATGCTGAGCATCACCGAATTTCTATATTTCAGATCTGTCGTATCTTTGGTGGCACTGGATAGCCATATATTAAACCTTCCGGATTTTGAAACAACAACATTCCATTCAGCAGTATTGCTGGAAGGATGTGCCATATCCCGGTAACAGTCTGCATTGTCAACTTTTAACGAAATAGTTCCATCAGATTGCTGAAAAATCTTATTATGAACAATTTTGTTTTTTGCCTCGGTTTGTTCACCTGTATTTTTGCATGAATAAAGCAAAACTAACCCCATTAATACGAGCGCCACACATGTTTTTATTCTCATTTTTATGAAATTTGATAGGTTTATGATTTTTGCATATAACGTTTAAAAAACATTTTCAGTATATTTTTGTTCGAAATAAAAAAATCAAATAAACTTTGCTTATTAACCAATTCTCAAAACCCTTCTGAAAAGCCCTTTATGAACCTTCGTTATCCAGATAGCTATCAGTACCTTTCAGTGCCTAAGTGATAAAGGCTAAGACATTAGCCTAAAAAGCAGTATTATATAAAACATTGAGAATCAACAAGTCAGAAATCAAAAAAAATATTTCCGTTCAATTCGGTGTGAGCTGCAAAAATTATGATCGATTATGAAATATTTGCCAGCTGCTTAATTGAACTGAGGTGACTGGTGCTGCTCCTTTTAACAGATTTCGTAATTAATGCTTCAGCAACAATTTCAGAAATATCTGCAACTCTTGTCTCTGTTACGGCAGAGAAGGTTTTTTTACAAAGCGGACATGCGGTCGCAAGTATATCAGGGGTATTTTTTGTCAAATCAATAACTGCATCAAGAGCAATTTTCTTTTTCTGAAGGGAGTTTATTTTCATATTGGCAAGACTGCCTCCGCAACAAAGTGAGTTTTCGTCTTCAAAATTGGTTTTTTCAAGCCGTGAAACATGATTCAGTACCTTCTTTTGGTTCATCATAAATGCCTGATCCTCTTCCAAGTTCACATGGAGAATGATAAACTATCCTTTTTCTCAGGAAATTCATTTTACGGATCCGTCATCAATAAGCATCTTAATGAATTGTGTATGATGAAGCACCTCCACATCAAGATAATAACTCTCCTTAAATACTTTATAACATATCGGACAGGAAGTGACAAGAGTGTGAGCGCCTGATTTCCAGATCATCTGGAATTATAATTAATAAGTTCACGTGGCTTCCTTATCCTGTCCTGCAAGCATTAACGGCCGTCCGCAACAGACACCTCCCTTTTCGTCAATAAAATTATATTTCAATCCTGAGGCATCAAGAATTTTTACCATTGAATTTTTAATTGCAGGTGTCAGATGTGTCATGCAACCTGCAAAATATAATATATCAGCCTTTTCCGGGTTCCTTTTCCTGAAGAAAATCATAATTTGAAGAACCATTTGTGTTTCTGTAATGCTGTTTTGTCTGCTCCTGAAATAACCTTTATAAATATTCCTGATATCATTTTCAGCTTCACCTCCCCTTCTCTGGATCATTCTGATATGGTGAAAGTTCTATTCCAACAGGGCATTTCTGATCGCATCTGCCGCACATCAGGCAGTTATCGGCTATATAAGACACATCTTCATTATTACGTATCGCTTTCATAAGGTAAGCTGACTGAATATTGGTGATCCCAGCTGAAAAATTAAGCTGACATGCATCAATGCATATTCCGCAGGAAGAGCATGAATAAGTCTGAACTTCTGAATAAGTACCTGCCTTATCGCCTGTTCTTATTCCGGAATTTCTCATAAAAATCAGGAACAGTTCAGTGGGGATATGCATATATCTTGTAATAGGGAGAAGAATAAAAAAAGTTCCTAAAGAGATGGAATAAAGCCACCAGAAAGGATAAGCCATCTGCTGGGCAGGAAGGAATGTTGCAAGCCAGGTTCCCAAGTGTTCCTGTGAGAAAACTGCCTGTCCCGTATGCACCGCTTGTAAAGCTTTCGGCCAGAAGACGGCTTGGAAAAATAAGCCAGAGTGAAGTAAGGGCAATTTTGTCGGTGAGCTTCAGACGGGTGGTCTTCTTCATCCCTACAATTTTTGAATAGAACCGTTTTAAAATCGCCAATAAGTAACCCTGAAAGAATAAAAGCAAGTATAAGATCCATTAAAAATCCATAAGCAGCCTCAAATCCCGTTCTTCCATGACCGGGATTAAAGAATCTGAAAAAGATAGCCTTATAGGGAGCATTAAGATGTTTGGCTCCAAAGATATCAGCTTCAATCGTTCCGAATAAAATGAGCAAAAACCAGCCGAAAGCCAGGCTCATATGCATATAGCCCAACCGGAGGTTTGTTTTAAGTATTTTCCTGTGAATCAGACTCTCCATAAATATCTCTTTAAGGCTCATACCGAAAGCCATTCCGAAAAATCCTCGCTGAAGTCTTAGTTTATCAGGCTTTGAAAGGTCACGAAACCAGATAACACTTCTGACTACAACATAGACGAGTATGAAGTACAATCCAATATTGAATGGTATTACAAAAGGATCAAATTGCATATCCATCTGATATTTGGAAAGCTTTTTTTGCCAGAACCACTATATTTCTGTGTATTTACTCCACGGGGACAAACAAGTATACATTTCCCGCATAGCATGCACTTTTTCAATTTCTGACGTACCTGATCATTTTCACCCCGTTTAATAAGAATATTGATTTCCCTGAGGCTGAAACCGGTAAAATTTCCTGATGTACAAGTGGCAGAACATCCCCCGCATTCAATGCAAAGCCGGAAGCTGGGTTCTTTTTCAAAAATATACTCAGCTATCCTTCTGTCGTTGGAGTCATAGTCGATCTGACGTCCTTTTGATATGGTAAAACCAAATTTTTCCATTTTCTCATTTGTTATCTTTCAAGATAATCAATTACTTCTGTAACAGCCGCCCGGGCATGTGAAATTGTTTCGGTAATATTCATCGGTGCTGTGCATGTCCCTGCATAAAAGACTCCTTCAATATTGCTTTTATTACTGCCAAAATGATTATCGGCCGACAGCAAAAAATCTGTTTTCACCTGTATTAAGTCTCGACGTTCCGGCAATTTTTCTGCCTCCTTCTGACATTTCCATCCCAGCCATCAGAACCATCATATCAAGCTCCATTTTAAGCGGCCTCCCTGCAAGAGTATCTTCAACTTTAATCAATAAGCTTATTATCGATAGTTCTGGCTACTTCAGAAACTTTACCCCTTATGAAATTAACCTCCCATTTTTCCTGGGCTTCACGATATAGTTCTTCATAATATGCTCCGCCCATTCTCATATCCATGTAAAAGCAAAATACTTTAGTTCAGGAAGATGTCCCTGATCTCAATTGCCTGCTTGACAGCAGTGACACAGCAAACTTTGGAGCAATAAAAGTTCCCGACTTTTTCATCACGTGATCCCACACAATGAACTATTCCTATCTTTTCAGGACATTTCCGTTCTGTCAGAACAATCTTTCCTTTCGTGAACATTTTTTCCAGATCAGCAGAGGTAATTACATTATCATAAATACCATAACCATATTCTTCTTTTCTCTACTTTTAAACAGATCAAATCCTGTAGCAACTACGATAGCATTAGCTTTAAGTTTGTTACCCTGGCTGGTTTTAATTATAAACTCCTTTTTAACTCTTTCAAAACTTTCAATTCTTGTCTCTTTCAGAAAAGTAATATTTTCATGATGTATCAGATCATCGAGATACTTAACAACCTCTTCCCCTTTTCTCCTGTCGGGGAAAAGACGGTGCCAGTTCCGGATATGACCTCCTGTCTCATTTTCCTTCTCAAGCAATGTAACCAGGCACCCTGCTTTTGCCAGCTGACCGGCTGTTTCCATTCCGGCAGTACCACCTCCAATAATAATTACATCACTATTCATTATCAGACATTTATGAGGTTTTCAGGTATTGGCATCTGCTTTCCGTCTTTGGTTTTATACTTATCGGTTTTATCATATTCAATCCCAAGTTTGTCAAGCAAAGGTTCAGACTGAACCATATGATACTGCAACCCGAGATCCCATGGGTTATATCCGAGAACAAGGCCTGCAAGCTCCTCATAGGTGAGTACCGGAATAGATTCACCGTTCTCTCCATATGAGGTTCCTTCCATCTCTTTAATTGTGTATTGCCATCTATCCATGAACATATTGCAGCCCGGACAATTAGTAAGCACCATATCAGGTTTGTATGGTTTCATCGAAGAAAATTTCTTTGGCAGTATTTGAAACAGAATAGCCTCTGTTAGCCTGAACGAGGTATTGTCTGAAACCAAATCCGCAACAGTGCCTTCTTTCAGGATAATCAACTACCCTTCCGCCCCACGCTTCGACCATACCGCTCAATACATTCGGAAATTCAGCCCCTCCGATACCGATTTTGGAAACATCTTTGCATAATGACATCCAATATGTTCCACAACATTGAGTAGGTTCTCCGGTCTTTTTATTTACCAGAAGATATTTGTGCTTTCTGAGCTATTTCATTTCTGAACTTATAAATTATATCGCTTGAATGAGCAACATTCACAGGTATGTCAAATTCCCTGCCGGTAGCTTTAAAAAGGTATTCTCGCGTTTTTTCAAGTTCTTCAGGAAAATGTTTCCAGGTTTCAAGTATTTCAGTATAAAGGCCAAAAGATGTTACGCAGGAAATAGCAATATTTTTATAACCCGATTCTTTCATCAGTGCAAAATGGCGGGCTATTACTGTCATTATTGTAGCAGAGGGAACTATATCGCTGTGATAACCTATGCCCGTACATGTAGTATGAGCCGGATTTTCATAGATATCTTTTCCGAGTATATCTCTCATCAGCTTTAGGAAAGAACTGCTCTGATCCAGGGAAAAAGCTTTGACGGATACACGACCTGACATAAAAAAAGTGATCATCTGCAATATCTTTCTGATAGTCAGACCAGATTCTCTTCTTCCCTCCTTTGTTAACCATTACCTTCTTTGATTTCGTTTGTAGTATGAGTCCCGTTGTTGGTTGTATACACTTCAACAAAATAATCATTATCTGTACCTTCTTTACTGAACTGTACTCCCATTTCTGATGCTTTTTTCCTGGAAAATCCTTCAATAAGTTCAAAAAGCTCTGTGCCACCGGTAAGATCAAAAATACTTTTCAACTCATCGAGTGCTTCCTGCGGAATTTTCCTTAACGGACCGGTTCCGATGGCATTAACCTGTCCGCCCAAACGTTCAAAAACATCATTGGTGTTTTCAAGAATATATTCCCATATCGGTCCCTGTTCCGGATGCATCTTAGGATTAACTGCATAAGCTGCGGCACAATATCCATATTTAAAGATATTTTCACCAACTGTTCTCTTTATGGCAAATTGCTGACGACCCTTTTCCGATTCTGTAAAAAAACCCAGTTTCTGAGAAAGGCTGCGAAGAGCCATTATGACAAAACCGGGTGTGTTCCCTCTGGGGCAACGTGTTTTACACGACATACATTCACCGCAATACCAGATAGTTTCAGACTTTAATAATTCAGCTATGCTTTCTATTATCTTCCGTCTGGACCGTGTTGATTATTTTTCTGGGATCATAATTGTAAAATTCAGCAGCCGGACAGATTGCAGTACAGACACCGCAATTCATGCATGAGTTAAGTCCTTCTTCAAACCTTACATCTTCAAGTAGTAAATTATACAATTTCCCCATTAGTCCCGGTAAAATGAGAATTGTTAAAAAATTAACACAAAGTTAAATTGAATAAAAAAAGAAGGAAAGAAGCTTAAAGCCTATTTATAAGGAGTATTTATACCTATTAGAAAGGCAAAAGGCAGAAATCAGCTTTCTAAAAGCTTCTCAATATCGTTAACAAGTTTTTCAGGTACAGTTGACGACGAAAATCTTTTAACCGGCACTCCTGACCGGTCAATCAGGAATTTGGTAAAGTTCCATTTGATTCTTCTGCCTAAAAGTCCGGGAAGCGTTTTTTTGAGATAGTTATAAATCGGATGAGCGTTTGGTCCGTTAACTTCAATCTTTGAGAACATCGGAAATGAAACACCATAATTAATAAGACAACTTTCTGCGATCTCCTTTTCAGTTCCCGGTTCCTGATTTCCGAACTGGTTGCAGGGAAATCCAAGGATTACAAATCCCTTTTCATGGAATTTTCTATAAAGATTCTCAAGACCTTCATACTGAGGTGTAAATCCGCAATTACTGGCAGTATTCACTACCAGGATGACCTTCCCTCTGTAAATATCCATGCTGATCTCTTTACCCTGAATTGATTTTGCAGAGAACTGATAAAAGCTATTTTCCATATTGTTTATTCTTGTTACTTGTTACTGGTTACTGATTACTGATCACTGATTACTGATTACAGATAACCGATCACTGCTTACCGATCCTTGCTTATCCCCCTGCCAATTATCGAGTTACTGAATAAAGATAGTAACTATTTTAACTTAGTTTTTATAGCAATCATTTTAAATACATTATCAACATCAATCTGATTGCTTATAATGATTGTTACAGGCCTGATCTGACCATATCTTTTTGCTTCCATGAATTCATTTTTTATAATCTGAGGAAGGTCGCTTTCAGCTATTACAGATTCAGCTTTATTCCCAAGATAGAATGTAATCCGGAATGTATCTGAAAGGATACCTGCCCAGAAGATTGTTTTCTTTTTCAAAGTCATCTTAAAAAGCCATCTTTCCCCATCGTTATAGTAATTCCATTGACCCATTGAATCTTTATAGTTATTGATCATATGGTCAATTATGTCCTTCCAGAAGATCTTCTTATTGCCTATAACCGAAAAGATAAGATCGTCGGTTGGATAGATCTCTTTGTCGGTCAGTGACAGACTTGCTTTTTCCGGCATGAATATTAATGATTAATCAGTTTTTGCCACAAAGGGCCCCAAAGGTCATCACGAAGGCACACCAGGGTTTATTCACTCAGTTTAAATTCTTTAAATTCATTAAAGCTTCCGGAGCGAATTTAATAACTCCTGCAATTATACTGCATTTTTCCAGGTCTTCGCATTCTCCACACGTATCAAAGCCCTTTGCTTTTGCACAAACCCTGATCTGGCACATACTCCAATGCCCAATCTTTGCTCCTTCCTCCCTGCATCCTGTACAATTTATCATGTCAGGCGACATCTCTTCAACATTATAAAGTTTCTTCCATTTTTCTGCAGTGGCTTTTCTGAGTTCTTCATCGTTATTCATAGTGGCTATTCGTGCTTCACATGCAGAACAGTCTAGACCACAACATGCAATGAGTTTTTTCATAGCTGAAAGTTTTTAATAACTGAAATATTTGAATGAGTATTGACTAATTATTAATCAATTTTCAACTATCAAGTTATATATTTTTAAGAAATCTAAAAAATAAATAAAGGAAAACAGCAGGAATAATCCCGCTGATAACATCGATCAGAATAAATCTCAATCGATTATGAGACCGATTGTATATCTGGATAAAAAAAGCTCAAAAAATAAGAGGCATAATTTACAGCCGACGGACCTTTGTTCTTATATATTTTCTTATTCCGAAGCTTTGGCTCTTTTAAGCGTCAGAGGAACCTCGCCCTCTGAGTATATAGCCTTACCTGACATTAAAGTATCATTTTCAATTCTAAGCAATAACCTGACATCTCCCTGAATATATACAGAAAAGAAGATACTGTCTCTATCTGCTCTGACATTCTCACACGGATATTTAAAATCAAATCCTGCAAAAGACATTGATGTTGTATCTTTTTGCAGAACATTTCCGACATTTAAAAATCCCGATGTATATCCTTCAGGTGCATATGGGGCTTCAAATTTCCATGTACCTGAAAACTTATTTTTATTGGTACTTTGACCGCTGACACTTATTGCTAAAAGAGATGAAACCAGCAATAATAAAAAAATTCTATTTTTCATTGTAATCAGATTTTTAGATTTCAAATATAGAAATCTATTATCAGATTTTAACAGAATGTTCAAAATTTGAATAAATAAAACTGCTTACCCCTGCTGAAAATTAACAACCTCCGGCAGCCCTTTTCTTTTTAGGAGCAGCTTGAATTGCCGGTTTTGCAGATACAGTGCTTTGATCCTGGCTTGGCTGAACAGTTGTACTTCCGCCGCCAAGTGCCTTTCCTGCACTTACCCTGAAATCATATTTTGCAAATTCCTCATCAGGACTCGTGGATGCTGGTTTTTTCGGGTTGAGTATTGAATCAAACCAGTAATTCAGACCACCTTCAAGAACAAAGTTATTTTTATAACCAAGTTGTCTTGTAACCATCCAGGCCTCATTGGCAGTAAGAGTACCGTTTGAGTAGAATATATTCATTTTGGCATCCTGATTAAGAATATCAGCGTATTTATCCGAAAGCAGGTCAGTGATTGGAATGTTTATAGCTCCCGGAAGGCTGAATTTTTCAAAATCATCCTGGCTTCTTACATCTATAAGCTGAAATGAAGGATCCTTTTTTACAATCATATCGGCAACGGTTTCAGGTGCAATGTACTGAGTACGCGTACTTGCCTCAGCAAGTAACTGATTTGCAGTTAACTTATAGGGTTTTGTTTTATTCTGTGGAACCGCAGCAATAATCAAACCCATCGGAATAATAATGATTGCCAAAAGTTTGAGTGGTTTCATGATATTATGTTTTAAGTTTTTATTATCTGATCAATTTTTTTGTTGCTAGGTGCTGGTTCCTAGGTGCTTGTTGTCGTTTACTCTCAGTTCTTAACAAGTAACCAGTAACCAGCAACTTTCTATATTTTTTATTATTTGCTTTTGTCTTTTGTCTTTTGTCTTTTATTTAGTATTCTTCCCTCGGGAATCTTTTTTCAGCCCATTCCCCAACCCAGAACATTCCAAGTGCAACTAGCACCATCAGGAATGCAACTACGCCATCCGATAGACCGAGTACCTGACTTAACTTTGGAAAACCCAGGAATTTTGCAAGATACATTCCGTTCCAGATCTTATATCCCAAAGCGAAAGCAAAAACTCCGATAAATAATCCTCCAATGAAGACTAAGGCATCAATTTTTCCAATTGATGCAGCACAAAAACTTGTTCCCGGACAAAATCCTCCCATGATGAATCCTGCCCCCATAATTATTCCTCCAACTATAGCTGATGTCACATAGGTTGGATTAATATAAATAAGGTTAAGATCAATCCAGCCGAACAGGCTGAAGAAAAGCAACCCTAGCATAGCGGTAATAGCTGCAGTAAAAAATACTTTAAGAACTACAGTATCATAACCATAAAAGACACCAGCAAGTTTTCTGCTTGAAGAAAACCCGCTTGCTTCAAGGACAAATCCAAAACCTATCCCGATTATAAAAGCCAGAAACAGGTTTGTATTATCTGATATTATTTCGTTTACTACTAATGGTCCCATTGGATTTTTATTAAATTACGTTGTATTTTAAAAGATATTTTATATGATTTAATTAATGGCACAAAGGCGCAAAGGTCCAAGGGTCAGTATTCTTTCTGATAATCTTTCCAATTTAGCCGTTGAGCCGTTGAGAGGTATCATATCCAGTTCTTCCTTACAAAATAAGCCAGTGCATAAGCCGTACCGAAAATGAAGACCATAGTTATAAAGCCTCCCAGTGACAATACCGCCATTCCGCTAAGTGCTGACCCACTGGTGCATCCCCTGCCGAGCTCAGCTCCAAAACCAAAAAGAACGCCTCCTGTTAAAGCAAAGAAAAGTCGTCTCTTAACAGTTATTTTTGGCGAATGTTCAACTTTGAATTTCAGACGTCCGGCAAATGCTCCGGAAAGAAATCCGCCTACAAGAACGCCTGTCATTTCAAAAACAAGCCAGTTTTTCATCGGGTTTCCAGGATGAGATTCTTTATATTCTTTGACAAAGCCAGACTTTTCAGATGCTGATGGAGCAACAGTTGTCATAGTTGTAACAATTGCACTTTTTATAGCTCCGCTGGCCCCCAGACCTCTGCCTGAAACAAAATTAGCTGCAAGTAATACTAAGCCTAACAGTACTCCTCCAATATAAGGATTCAGGTACTTTGTCTTTTTTGATTCCATTGATGTATTCATAATTTTAAAATCTATTCCTATTTCTTAATTTCAATTATCTTAAATCAGGAGTAAGCTATGCAGGTTATATATACCTCCCAAAGCTTGCCAATAACACGTCAATATAGCCACCTGCTTACCTGTCCGGCATAAACTATAATAAACCTCAGCATAAGGCTGCCAAATATAACCAGGACAGCCGGAACTAATGCCGGTATATGAAATTTTCCCAACTCCATGAATTCCAGAAGTGCAGGAATCAGCATGCCGAGTATAACAACAAATATCCAGAATGACATTGTATATGGTCCGCCAAGAAACATCTTTGCTGCTTCAATCTGAACCTGTGTGCTTGCGAGAAAACCCATAAACATATGTATGATGAGAAACAGCTCGATACCTATTAACACAAGATCTATTCTTGCAAACTGTTTTCTTTCATCCTTGTCATTGGATAATATTAATGTCGCTGCAGCTCCGGCAGATAAACCAGATGTAAGGAACAACGGACCAAGGATTGACGTATTCCAAAGCGGACGTGCATTAAAGGCTGACAACAAAATTCCTGTATAGATTCCAAGAATAATACCATAAATAAGCATAATCCATGCAATGACCTTTTTGTATTTATTTAAAAAAACCTCAATATCGTATAACAATTTGAATTTCCAGTCCCAGTTAGGAAAGATGTCTCTGATATGCAAAGCGCACCATATAAATGAAACAGGTGTTATCACAAGTAGAGTCCATGCACCCCATGACATAGGTGACTGTAACCTGATGTGTGTATAAAGCTGCCAGAAGAACAGTTTATGCCTCAGGTCAACAAAAAGTGCTAGCAGACCAAGAACCAGCATAAAAGGTGCCAAGAAAGGAGTTATGCGAACTGCTGTTTTATAATCTTTCTCTCTGCCTCTTATATAATATAGTGCAGAGATGCAAAGTATTCCGGCAGCCATCCCTCCCAGAAAGAGATAGAGAGGTATCTCCCAATGCCAGATATTGAGTTGCGGATCAATGAGATGATTCATTCTACCACTTACAAATATTTCTTCTTCCATTTTAAATGGTTGTTATTTAATTAAATCAAAAAATAAAGTTGAGGCTTCGTACCTGCTTCAGGAATGAGTGTTTTTGATTTTCGTTTCTTCAAAACCACTGATACATCACTGTTTGGATCATCCAGATCTCCGAAATAAATGCATTTTGTCGGGCAGACAGCTGCACAAGCCGGTTTAAGTCCTTCCTTAATTCTGTGTATGCAAAAAGTACATTTATCAACATATCCATCCGGATGAGGATAACGTGCATCATATGGACACGAAGCCATACATGCCCCGCAGCCGATGCATTTATTATGATCTACAAGGACAATTCCTCCTTCCGAAAAATGACTTGCTCCTGTCGGACAGCAACGGACACACGGTGCATTTATACAATGGTTGCATCGTTCCGACCTTATCTCGATCTCAAGCTGGGGGTAAGTACCATTCATTACCTCAACAACCCAGTCGCGGCAAAAACCATGAGGAACATTATTCTCAGTCTGGCAGGCTACAACACAATCGCTGCAACCTACGCATTTTTTGGTATCAACTGCCATTGCATATCTCATAATGCAACCTCCTTATCTGGTTTTTCAGTAACAAATGTCACAAAGTTAGATCTCATTCCTGTACCACCCATCAATGGGTCGGTCAGAATTTTCGTTATCATCCGTGTATCACTCACTCCTTTTCCATAACATCTCGTCATCTGCTTCTGAGCATGACCAAAGCCATGTACCGCATAAACCGAATCCCATCTGATACGTTCAGTTACTCTCACTTTGATTTTAAAATTAGAAATTACTCCATCCTGATTCTTGAGCCATATATATTGACCCGTTGTCAGTCCCCACATTTTCGAAACCTTTGGATTTACCCACAGACTGTTCTCATGCAGAAGATCTGTCAGATTCGGATTATTTGAAGTTCTTCCGAATGTATGTTGAGGTGTACGACCATAAATCAGACGGTAATA
This sequence comes from uncultured Bacteroidales bacterium, assembly GCA_963747625.1. GTDB lineage: Bacteria > Bacteroidota > Bacteroidia > Bacteroidales > VadinHA17 > LD21. The sequence continues at coordinate 18,740 of CAVVGP010000154.1, forward strand.
TCCATCCGGTGGTTCCTCATGAGGAGTGTATTTTGGAAGAGGATCAAATCCTGCCTGTTCAAAGCTTTTGGAATACAATTCAATTTTCCCGGAATCGGTTGGGAATACTACATTTTCATTATCGGCATAATACAGATCATCTGCATCCCTTTCTTTGGTCTTTACGCCGATTCGTTGCATCTCTTCCAGTGAAGAACCACACTGCTTTAATTGCCAGTCGAGCAGATCTTCTATTTTTTCAAACGGGAAATACATTCCGAGATCAAGTTTTACAGCAAGCGCCCTTGCAATTTCATATCCCGATCTGGTATTGTACATAGGTTCTGCTGCAGGCATTCTCAATGCAATAGCCGGCTTACGGTGAGGGCTGATCCTCAGATATTCATATCTTTCAAGATAGGTGCACTCGGGCAGAACCACATCGGCCCACCCCGTAATCTCCATAGGCATAGTGTCGACAGACACTATCAGGTCGAGATTCTGTATCGCTTTTATAGTGTTGGCCTGGTCAGGAATAGATGACATCAGGTTTGTTGCGTTGACAAACCATCCCTTTATCAGTAATCCCGGTTTGTTTTCAGGTATAGAAGCATCGATAAGTACGTTGGAAACGGGAGAACTTGCAATTGGATACTTCCCCGGGAATGCATCTGTCCAGCTTTTTTTCGGTTGAGGATATTTCGGTATTTTAGCAGATGGCACATCAAATTTCGATGGTCTGTAAAAACCGCCACGTCTTCCCCATGAACCAAGGAGAGCATTTAAAATTGCGATAGCACGACTCCTTTGGGTATCATCGCCATACCAGGTAACATGTCGTCCCGGATGAACTATTACAGCAGGAGATGCATTAGCCATTTCTTTTGCTGTTTTACGTATTTTATCAGGCGGTATTGTCGTAATTGCATAAGCCCATTCAGGGGTAAAATCCTTTACATGTTCTTTCAGCTGGTCAAAACCCAGAGAATATTTTTCAATGTAATTTTTATCGTACAGATTATTATAAATGATCTCATGTATCCATGCCAGAAGCAATGCAATATCAGTAGACGGTTTAATGGCAAGCCAGTACTTTGATTTACCGGCAGCTGTTGAAAACCTTGGATCCACTGTAATAATTGTGACCCCTTTATCAATAGCATCCAACATTTCCTGTATCTGACCGTTATGCATGTTCTCGCCGATATGAGATCCTATGAGAACCAGACATTTTGTATCACGGATGTCTGTCACTTCAGGAGAATAAACTTCTTCACCGAAAGTCGCAAAAAATGCTTCATCCCTTGGTCCTTTACACTGGGCATATGCCGGTTCTGCTATATTTGATGAACCAAATGCCTGAAACAGATTAGTATAATAAGAACTCCCGGAACCATGGGTGAGTAATGCCATACTTTCAGGACCATATTTTGAAGATATTTCCTTCATTTTTGATGCAACCAGGTCCAGTGCCTCATCCCATGTTGCCTCACGAAATACCTGCTTTCCACGTTCTTTGACTCTGATAAGTGGCGTCTTTAGTCTGTCTTCATCATAGTACATCCCTACACCACCTGTTCCACGGGGACACAGACGTCCGTTAGAATGCTGATCTTCATCATTTCCTATTATTTTCCAGATTTTACCCTCGGAAGTTTTATAAACCCAGCCGGCACATTTCCAGAAGCATACCTCGCAGTAAGTAGGTGTCCGCTTGAGATTGACCTTGAGTTTTTTTGCTTCATCCGGAGAGGAAAATAATTTGACAGCACCGGCTGCTCCTCTGGTCATTGCCAGGACACCGGCGCTCATTGCCGAAATTTTAATAAAATCTCTCCTGCTAGTCATTTATTAAGTATAATTGTAGCCCAAAACTAGGAAAAAAAAATCTAGCTTCTATTCACATATTTAGATAAATAAATGTATAAAATATAGAAGGATTTTAAAATCTACTGTTAACAAATTAACAATCTGATAAATGCCACTTGTTTAGAATCCGTATAAATTACATATCGCAACTTCGTAGTGCGTTGAGTGAATGACTTAAGTGAAGTCACGGATTAATTTTATGATGTACCAAAAGGCAGGATTATTTCATTTAATTGAGGTAAAATTTTTCTTAATTCCAGGATTCTGGATTCATTTAATGGAAATTAGCACAGCTTACCATAGCTAAAGCAGTATTTACCATCAACTTTCGCTTGCATCAAAGTTATTTTTTGACAAATGGATAGTTAAAACTAAATTTGAAGCCTTTAAAAACAAATTAAATCCAAGCCAGGCAGATGACCGAACTAGAAAAATATTTTGAGCAGTTCAGGCGTAATATTATAGGTATTGACGCTGAGATTATGACACCTTATGGCTCAAAGAAACTTATTTATGCTGACTGGATAGCCAGTGGAAGGTTGTACGGACCGATAGAAAAAAGACTCACTGATGACATTGGTCCGCTGGTCGGCAATACTCACTCAGAATCAACATCAACCGGAAAGGCTATGACAGATGCCTATCACCTTGCTCAGAAAATAGTCAAGCGCCATGTCAATGCCAATGATAACGATATTTTGATTTTTACGGGTGCGGGAATGACCTCTGCTATTGCAAAGCTACAGAGACTTCTCGGCTTAAAGGTTCCGGAGCAGGCCATTAATTTCTGCGCTTATTCTCACGGAAATTATGAATCATGCAAAGCGATTCCTAATGATAAGCGTCCTGTTGTCTTTTTGACCCATACTGAGCATCATTCCAATCATACATCATGGTTTGAAACATTAGCCGAGGTGGTTGTTCTGGAACCTTCTCCCGATCTGACAGTAAATCCTGAAGCATTGCGCAGAGAGATTATAAAATATAAAGATCGTCCTCTGCTGATAGGTTCTTTTTCAGCATGCTCGAATGTAACAGGGTATTTTCCTCCGTATTATGAACTTGCAAAGATAATGCATGAGCATCATGGATACTGTTTTGTAGATTTTGCTGCATCGGCGCCATATGTTGACATTGATATGCATCCTGCAGAGAAAATCCATCAGCTTGACGCTATATTTTTCTCACCTCATAAGTTCCTGGGAGGACCCGGGAGTGCAGGCGTTCTTATTTTCAACAAAGAACTGTACAAAAATAATATTCCTGACAGCCCCGGAGGAGGAACTGTAAAATGGACAAACAGATGGGGTGGCTACAGTTATATAACTGATATTGAAGTAAAAGAAGATGGCGGAACTCCTGGATTCCTACAGGGTATAAAGGCTGCACTGGCAATTACCCTAAAGGAAAAAATGGATACTAAAAAGATCCATCTCAGAGAAAGCGAGCTAATAAAATTGACCTTCAGGGAGCTTTCAAAAATAAAGGGACTGCATATACTTGCATCAGGAATTACTGAAAGACTGGGTGTTTTTTCCTTTTTTGTCGATAATATACATCATAACCTCTTTACAAGTCTTTTAAACGACCATTTTGGAATACAGGTCAGAGGCGGATGTTCCTGTGCAGGCACATACGGTCATTTCCTTTTAAATGTTGATATCAAAATGTCAAAAGAGATTACCGATAAAATTGATGCTGGAGATCTTTCAATGAAACCCGGCTGGATAAGATTATCTCTTCATCCGACAATGACAGATAATGAATTATTTTATATCTCTGACGCTATAAAGCAAACCGTAGAAAATGCTGAGAAATGGAAGAAAGACTATTGCTACGACAGACATACTAATGAATTCTCAAACTGTAAATTTTCTGAACAAAACAATTCTGTTTATAAGGAATGGTTCAAATTAGCATGATTTATCGATCACTATTTTTTGCATAGGAAAATTACCGTTAAGTAGCAATTCTGCAAAAACAAATTCAGTATAATAAGTCATTTACTGCACTAATGTCTGAATTATTTTCCCTTCATTATCAGTAACTTTCAATACTTACAGCAATTAAATATAGCTTCTTCAGGGACAATGCCTGTTTCAAGTTTATCATCTCCATCCGGCGCATCTGATAGTTTACAGTTATCATTGGTTTTTGAAATGCATTTATGCATTTTTCATTAAGACATTCATTAACTGATTTTTGCTGACCACTCCCGATTGTCTCCATAACGACTTGCCATTTTTAAAAATCATAAGAGTAGGAACACTTTGAATATTAAACCTGCCAGCAATTTCCTGGTTTTGATCCACATCAATCTTTATCACTCTTACCCTCTCACCAAGTTCTGCTGCCACTTCTTTCAAAATTGGCGATTGCATTTTACATGGGCTGCACCAAAGTGCATGAAAATCAACTATAACCGGTCGGGAATCATTAATAACAGAATCAAAATTGCCTTTCATTATTTTACATTTTATATTTTAAACTTCCGTTAGGACAAGAGGCTACACATTCCAGACATTTAGAAAAGGTGTAACTGGTCCCTGGTTTTACCATTGAGTTTTTGTACAGACTATATTTATTTGGCTCCATGGATACTATATAGCACTTTTTGTCACATATTCCACAGTTCTTGCAACTCTCAGGGTTAAATTCAATTTTAAATAATGAGTACCGGTTTAACCAGCCGGAAATCCAGGCTATCGGGCAACCTACCTTATGATACTGGTACATCTGCCGGAATTTGCCATCCGCACTCATGCCCATAATTAATTCCATAATAAGTCCCATCGGGCAAATCCAGCGGCAGAATACTTTACCAAAAACAACACCTAGAATAATACCGGCAATTAAAATATACTACAGTGAAATATGAAAATGTGAGATTGCAAGATAAAGTCCGGTTCCCGATACTGAAAGTATAATAATCCTTTTACTTACAACCGCTTTTAATATCTTTTTCATAATTTAGAATCAATAGTGTCCATTTAAATATAATTGATTTTCAGCTGTATACAATTTAGTTCTTTGACATCTTGGTAATCTTGGTTTGTAAGTAGCTCTTTTAGAGTTGATTTATCAAGAATTAATACGCACAGAATCAGTAATATTTGAATTTCTTATTACATTCGGGAGTTCCCGAGTCCCGCATCAGCGGGACTCGGGATGACATATTTATTTTTGGTTATGGGGGAGAGAGGCGGCGATTGGCTGTCGCGCATCGCCGCCTCTCTCCTCTTCATCAAACACCAAAACACCTGTCATTTCGAGCAAAGCGAGAAATCTCCAATAAATTCTTTGAAACATTTTTTATTACACAAGACAAAGCTTACTGTGAGTAAACCTGTTATCCTTGATCAAGGTTTTCGCCTTCCTTTAAATGCTAAAAACCATATCGTCAATTCAAATCGTCACGCTATCAAAAAATGCTACAACCTGGATTAATCAAGATTTCAAAGAACGATATTTAATTTTTAGTGGACACTAATGATAAAGAAGAGTAAATGAATGTATTTTGCTGGTGTTATTTAATATAAGGTCCTATAATCCTGGCAATCTTGGGATTTTCCCCAACTTTGTAAACTTTGAATATATCCCCCACCCTTTTTTGAGCCAATGACCTATTATCGGCAAAGGAATTATAATTGATCTTTTACTGTTGCGATAAATAAAAGCGGCACCATCGCCAGTATCCATTACACATAGTATATTCAAATGTTCCTGATAAGTCTTTCTTTTATCGCTGCCTTTTTCAATTTCGTATATGTTATAAGCTGCATCTCTTCCCATAAGCTCTGCAATATGGCCTTGCTTGGCAATCCATTCATCTCCTTCGATTGCAGCAATATCACCAACTGCAAAAACATTGGGGAATCCCGGAACCTGACATGAATTTTCTATTATTATAAATCCTGCTTCGGATAATGGCAAGTCTGATTTCCTGAGAACAGCATGGCCAGCTCCTGCTGCAATAAACATTATTAAATCGGAATCAAGTTTTGAATTATCCTCGAAAATTATAGCATCGGCAACGAAACTCTTTGATCTTTTTACCAAAGTGCTTCCTGATGTTGTACCTTGAAAACATTTTATCAATCATTGCAAGAGCACCTTCACCCATTTTAGCTCCCGGTTCCTCCATGGGTGCGAAAAAAGTCAACTCAAAGTTTTCTCTTATTTTTTTTGTTTTCAGGTAATGGTGAATATTAAAAATCAACTCGAATGCCGGTCCGCCCCTGACAGCTGATTTGTCTTTAGGATTTCCACCAAAACCTACTGTTATCTTTCCACTTTTCTTCTTAACCAGATCATCAATCCTTTCACGTATATCAAGTGCCATTTCGGGTTTGGCACATATTGATAATGTATGACCAATACCATTATGCTGCATTTTTTCATATCCGAAGGCAACAACCAGAAAATCATAGTCTAATGTATTATTTTCGCATACTACTTTGTTTTCAGCAGCATGAATTTCAGTCACCTTATCAACAATCAGCTTAAATGGATATTTATTCTGAATATCGACAAGTCGGATTTTTACATCTTCAAACTCCTTAATATGAACAGGAATCCATATAGATATTGGAAATAAATACAGAAAATCACGGTCAGAAACGAGAGTAACATCAAAAATATTTTTTTTCTGCAATTCAATTGCTGTTTGTATTCCGGCAAATCCTCCGCCGAGAATTAAGACTTTCTTCATATGGCAATAACTCAGTGTGGATGGAATACTAAATAGAAAGTGATTGTTTTTGTTTTATTTTCAATTCATTCAGGTAATTTGATGAAGCAAGTGCTGCCACTGTTCCATCACCTATAGCAGTTGTAACCTGTCGATATCTTTTTGCAACGCAATCTCCTGCAGCATATACTCCTTCAATATTTGTCGCCATATCTTCTTTTACCAAAATCTCACCCCACTCATTCATATTAACTTTCCCTCTTAAAAATTCAGTATTTGGCAGGTAACCAATAAAAATAAATGCTCCATCGGTGCTGAAACTTTGAATTGCACCGGTTTCTCATATTTTTTATAATAACACTTTCAAGATTTTCATTACCATGAAAACCTGCAATTACCGATTCCATCCTGAAACTAATCTTCGGATTATTTTTTGCTTCAGCAACCGCATGTTCAAACGCCTGAAAATGATCAAACTGATGTATTATTGTCACTTTACTGGCATATTTTGTCAATGAGACTGACTCCTCCAAAGCTGAATTACCTCCGCCTACAACTACAATTTCTTTATCAGTAAAGAAATCGCCATCGCAGGTTGCGCAGTAGGAAATTCCTTTCCCTTTGAAAATACTTTCACCAGGCACGCCTAACGTACGGGGCCTTCCCCCGGGGAGTGAGATTATGCTGCCAGAAGTATATTTGTTTCCATCCGAAAGAACTATACTTTTTACTCTCGCTTTCGAGATCGCAGTTTAAGAATTGAAGTATTCGATTTAATTTGACATCCGAAAGCTTTAGCCTGCTTTTTCATGATGCCGACCAGCTGGTAGCCGCTTATGCTCTCCACCCCGGGATAGTTTGCAATCTCGTGGGTAAGAATCATCTGACCGCCAACTGTGCCTTCATCAACGATTAAGTGTTTTTAACCTGGCTCGCGACAGGTAAATTCCTGCTGTAAGTCCCGCAGGTCCTGCCCCAACAACAATTGCATCCCAATGCTTTATCTATGTTCATATTTTCAGGCTTTTACGGTAGCAGAAAACTCTTTGTCAAGAATTGATTTTACCTGTGCTTTAGTTTGAATACTTGAAGTGGCCTTGACGACTTTACCATCTTTATAATAGATTGTAAATGGAATTCCCATAAAACCACTGACTTCAGGTAGTGAACGAATTACATGTGACTCCGGATTATCAAATTCCATATCGAAGAATTTTACATGTTTATATTCATCTTCCAGGTCTTCAGCAATGCCATAAACGGGAATACACATTGGTCCCATCCGACCACAGATTACCATTACATTTTCATTTTCACTGATCGCTTTTTTATGATCAGCAGCAGATTCAAGGTGTTTTAAGTTTGTGTACAACATGATTTTTAAATTTTAAATTAACAGCACAAAAATACTTTGTAATTACTCCCTGATAAAGTAAATGAGACTTCGTTGAGACAATTTACAGGTTGATTCAGAACAACTTTTTCATTGACTTAAGTGAATTCCATAAAATATACCAGTCATCTCTATCATCATATTGTTGAATTGTTGAATAAAACAAACTACAAACCTGGAAACTGAACATAAAAAAAGTTGAGATATATCAGTTTAAAAATTGGAATCAGTAAGTTTGATATAGATAATGATGATTTGCTTTTGCATAGCTTTGTGAAAAAAATCTGGTAAGCATGGCAAAAAAAGAGACTGTTACTACAAAATGGCTGAATAACATGGCATTTGAATCAGAAGTAAACGGCCATAAGATAATACTTGATTCAGAAAATGCAGTTGGAGGAGAAAATCGCGGACCCAGGCCTAAAATTCTTATGCTGACAGCATTAGGCGGATGTACGGGGATGGATGTAATATCAATCCTTAAAAAGATGCGTGTTGAGGTTGAAAAATTCAATGTAACGGTTGAAGGGGACATGACTGAAGAATTCCCCAGGCATTATTCTAAAATGCACGTTATCTACGAATTTACGGGAAAGGATCTGCCAATGGATAAACTGCAAAAAGCTGTCACTCTATCAGAAGAAAGGTATTGTGGAGTTAGTGCTGTCTATAAAAAAGCAATTGAAATGACATCCGAAATAAAAATAATTGAAAGTTAAATATTATGGAGAACACCGGTTTCAGTACATTGTATAACGATAATGACAAGAAAATACTAAAGCTTGCTGAAGATTCACTAAACCCTCATACCGACAGAATAAATGAGATTATAAATTATGCAAAAGAGGCTGAAATAAATATAATAGGTATAGCAAATTGTATATCATTTAATAAAGAAGCTGCTCAATTGGAGGAGATTCTTGCAGAAAAAGGGTTTCAGGTTGAAAAAGTCAACTGCAAATATGGAAAAGTGCCATTTAATGATCTGGTACCAGGTTATAGAGGAGTAACCTGTAATCCTGCCGGTCAGGCAAAATATCTTGAAGAAAAAGGAACAGGTCTTAATATTATGATGGGACTTTGTCTTGGTCACGATATGATTTTCAATTCCAAATCAAAAGCTCCCGTTACGCCATTAGTTGTCAAAGACAGGAAATTGAACCATAATACACTTGATGCTTTAAGATAAAGTCCGGTTAGCCGTTAGCACTGATAAGCAACAACGATTTCTTTTTAAGGATTTCAATCTTTTTACCGGAAGTCTGATGATACCGTCATTTTCAAATTCAGTCAATACCCGACTAATGCTTTCCCTGCTTGAATCAACCAGATTACCTAAATCTTCCTGGGTCAGAGGGAATTTTAAATAGTCGGAGTTATAAATTCTTTCAGACAACTCAATCAAAACATCTGCAATTTTTCCTCTCATTTGTTTTTGTGTCCGATTTGCACACCTGTTAAACACTTCAAGTTCATTCCTGCATAATTCCAGCATAATTTCATAAGAGAAATCATGATTTGCTTTAAGCAATATCGAAATGCATTGATATCAATAAAACAGACCTCCGCAGGCCTCAATAACCGTCACGGAGTATTGATTTATTTTATCTCCAAAAGTTGTTGGTAATGCCAAGATAAGATGGGAGCCTTTACGATACGTACAATTTGCTCATGATAAGGGCCTGCAATATGTACCTTGGCCAGTCCGCTTCTCAGATAAGCCACATTGGTGGAAAATGTTCCCTGTCTTATTAAAGAGTCTCCTTTTCGAAATTTCACCAAAGCACAATTGAATGAGAGTCTTCTCTATCTCATCGGCACTTAATTTAAGAGCAGCTTCTGGATTTAATTGCACATAATTTACAATTGTTTTTCATAGTGCAAATATAATAAAAATGTGAGCTATGAATCACAAAATAGTTTAAGCAGCTTCACAACTGCTTTAGCGAATCTGGTACAAGTATTGCGTTTCTTTGTGAATTAATTAACAATAAAAATTTATCACTATGGAACCAAAAAAAATGTGCTTAGGTCTATTTTCAGGAAGCGTTGATAAACTGACTGCTGCAGGTATTATCCTCAGTGGTGCAGTAGCGACTTGATATGAAAGTTGATATATATGTTTTATTACAGGGCGCCACGTGCTTTCAGGAAAGATGTCGGTGATAATCCCGATAAACTTCAGATGGCTGAGAATCCTGCATTGAAAGAAGAATTTTTACAGTCATTGAAAAACCTTAAAGTTAAAACATGGGTTGAATTCTTTAAAGAAGCTAAGGAAATATATCTGATGTCAAAATTCACATCTGTGGCCTTGCAGGAAAATATGGGGAGCTGAAAAACTGGAAGACTTTATCGATATCGCCGATGATATATGTGGTATCAGCGCATATATAACTGCGGCAGAGGAAGCCGATGTCAATCTGTTCATTTATAATATGAAATATAATTCCGTGAAGTGATCTTTTTAAAATAATGACATTTTAGTTAGATATTTAAAAAGAAGAAGAAATAAGTTACAGCTAAATGAAATTCAGGTAAACAGGTTAAGCCTTAAAGGGAAAGATCACCTACTTGAAAATTCAAGAAAAGATCAATTCTCAATAGCAATAGTATCAGGCGACATGGATAAAGTACTGGCGGCAATGGTAATTTCACTGGCAGCTGCTGCCATGGACACTCAGGGTAAAACTGTTTTTCTCATTCTGGTCTCTATCGGCTCTCAGAGATAAAAAAAAGAAACAAAGGAAAAAACTTTATATCTAAAATGTTCGGAATGATGTTGCCACATGGTAAAAGACAATTTGAAATTATCAAAGATGAACATGATAGGCATGGGTCCATTAATGATTAAATATTTAATGAAAAACAAGGGGTCATATCTCTTGAGAGATGTTCAGACAGGCGGCAGAATTAGGCATTGAAATTACAGTTTGTGAGATGTCGATGAACCTTATGGGTTTCAGGAAAGAAGAGATGATCGATTATCCGAATTTAAGGTATGCAGGAGCAGCAACTTTTGTTGCTGATGCGGGTGAAAGCAGCGATACAATTGTTTATTTAGATATTTATTTCAAACAAAATTTACATATTTAAATTTTAAAAATGACACAAGAAGAATTAATAAGCCTACAGGTCACAAAAGCAGTCGATGCAAGAGGTACTGCATGTCCGGGTCCGTTACTTGAAGCTAAAAAAGCAATTGGTACAATTAAATCGGGCGATATTATGGAAGTTTTGTCTGCCGATGAAGGAACTAAAGTTGATATTCCAAAATGGTGTGCAAAACAAGGTCATGAATATCTTGGCACAATTGAGGGTAGCGGCTATTTCAGAATTTTCATGAAGAAACATTAAATGTAGAATATGGCTGATATCGGCAAAAAAACCGCCAAGATCCTGGTATTCTCTACTGAAAAAATTTCTGATCCGGCTATTGATATGGCAGGATTACTTAAATTGCATTACCCTCCTACGGTTTATACAATTTCAATTCCCTGTTCCAGTGGTGTAAAAACAAGATGGATTTTACATGCTTTTGAAAAAGGATTTGACGGGGTTTTTATTGCTGCTGATGGAAGTGATTGTCCTTATGGCGAATCATGCACTGAAAAAACCGGAAAGATTATAAGTCGTACTCAGGAACAGATGAAAAAACTTGATATTGAACCGGCCCGTCTCCGGATGGCTGCAATTTGCTCGGTATGCAGTGAGTCATTTGTAAAACAGATGAAAAGCTTTAATGAATATTTACTAAAAAATTCAAACATTTAATTATGCATGGGAAAATAATAAATGCCTCTTTTGATGCACTTGTTATTGGTGGAGGAATTGCGGGTGGAGAAGCAGCATTAAATTTAGCCAATAACGGATTTAAGGTATTAATAGTTGAAAAAGATCTTTCCATTGGTGGTAAGATGATTTTGCTAAGCAAAGTATTCCCTACTCTCGATTGTTCTGCATGCATAACCACACCAAAGGTATCAGAGATCTCAAGGCACCCCGGAATTACAATTTTTACAGGTAGTGAAGTAAAATCTGTCAGCAGGAAATCTGAAATCATCTTCGAAGCCAGGGTAATTAAAACACCCGGTATATAATAGATGAAGATTGTACTGGCTGTCAGTTATGCGAACAGGCTTGTCCGGTTCTTGTTCATGACCAGTTCCAGTATAACCTCGTTGGACGTAAAGCAGCATTTATTCCTTTCAGCATTGCAAGTCCTAGAGTGGCTGCTATTGATATTGAGAACTGTACCTTGTGCGGAGCTTGTGAAAAAGTTTGTCCGACAAAATGCATCGACTTTACCCAGGAAGTAGAAGAATATCATATTGAGGTCAATACGGTTATCATTGCCACAGGATTTAAACTTTTCGATCCGCTGATGATCCCTCGCTATGGGTATGGAACTCTATAAAAATATAATTACTTCCATGCAAATGGAAAGGCAACTTGCCCCTACCCGGCCATTTAATACAATTCTCAGACCCGGGACGGAAAAGTTCCCGACAGAATTGCTTACGTTCTTTGCACCGGTTCAAGAGATATTACGATAGGTAATCCTATATGCTCACAGATATGCTGTATGTATTCAATTAAACAGGCACAGTTACTGATGGGAGCTCTGCCTATGGCCGATGTTACTATTTACTACATTAACATCAGGTCATTTGGCAAGGGATTTGAAGAATTTTATGACCAGGCAAAAGGTATGGGAGTAAACTTTGTTAAAGGTAAAATCGGGAAAATCACTGAGAATGAGAACGGCAACCTGAAATTAAGATACGAAGATATTAATGAGAATGTTGTAAAGGAAAATGAGCACGACCTTGTGGTACTTTCGGTCGGTGTACTTCCAAATACCGACAGTAAAGCTTTTTTCCCTGATGAGAACCTGAAACTCGATCCTTTCAATTTTGTGGACCAGTCTGATCCTTTGGCAAGTCCTTCAAAAACAAGCATTGAAGGAGTTTTTGTTGCAGGTACAGCTACCGGTCCAATGGATATTCCTGACTCAATTCTTTCAGCAGGAGCTTCATCAGCGGAAGCAATAAGTTATCTAAACCGCAAATTATGAACAAAAAAATTGGAGTATATATTTGCCATTGTGGTGGTAATATATCAGATTATGTTGATGTTGAAAAGGTAAGAAAATCCATTGAGGTAGAAGACGGCGTTTTCCTTACAAAAACTACCATGTTTGCCTGCGGAGATGCCAATCAGAAAGAGATGGTCGATGATATTAAAAGAAATGGCCTCAATGGCGTGGTAGTTGCTTCATGTTCTCCAAAATTACACCTGTTAACTTTCAGGGCTGTGACAGAGAGAGCCGGACTGAACAAATACAATTATGTCCATGCAAATATCAGGGAACAGGCTTCATGGGCACATTCCGACGATAAATCCGGAGCAACTGAAACAGCAATTCACCTGGTAAAGGCTGCAATAGCAAAAGTACGCCTCTCTGAACCTCTTTACCCTATTATAATAAATTCAAAAAAAGCTGCCGCCGTAATCGGCGGAGGTATAGCAGGAATGAGAGCAGCTATAGAATTAGCTGACATGGGATGCCCTGTGACACTCATTGAAAGAGAACATTTTATTGGGGGAAGAGTCGCTCAGTGGGACGTCCTGTTTACCACTAACGAAACCGGCAAAGAAGTGGTGACCAAACTATACAATGAAGTTATAAAACATGATAACATAAGATTGCTCACAGGTGCGGAGGTGATATCCAGTTCAGGAAGTATTGGCGATTTCAAAATGAAAATTAAGGTTACGCCCCGGTACATTAAAGAAAAATGTGATCAGGGACATCTGTTAAAAGCTATTGCTATATGCCCTGTAGATGTACCTGATGATTTCAACTTCAATATTACCATCAGAAAAGCCATTTATCATAATTTTCCAAGTGAATATCCACAAACACCCGTTATCGATATAAAAAACTGTACCCGCTGCGGAGAATGCGAAAAGATATGCCCAAGCGTTGATTTTTCACAACAGGAAGAGATAATTGAAATAAACGTAGGCACAGTACTGATGGCAACCGGATTCGATTCCTATACTCCCGCTACCGGAGAATTTGGATATAACCAGTTAGAAAATGTAATAACCCTTCCACAATTCAAAAGAATTATTGACCTGAATGACAAAAAAATAGTATACAGAGGAAAAGAAATAAGGAATATTGCATACATCTACTGCGTCGGAAGCCGCCAGATTGAAGGTGACAATAAATATTGCTCCCGATATTGCTGCACTTCAGTTATTTATGCAGCAATGCAGGCAAAGAAAAAATTTAATGGAATTAATAATTTCCATTTTACCCGGGGGATACGGACATATGGTAAACAGGAGGTATTGTACGCGGAATCACTTAAAGGAGGCGATATTTTCCTTCAATCCTATGAAGATGCCCCTCCTGTGGTTGAACAAAGTAATGATAAAATAAATATCAGAATAAATGATATTCTGACCGCCAAAAAAGAAATGTCTGTGGAGGCTGACCTTGTTGTACTCGTCACAGGAATGGTCCCCAGGGCTGATAATTCGGTGGCTTCGTTATTTAAACTTCCTAAAGGACGCGACAAGTTTTTTAATGAGATCCAATGAAGCTGCGTCCTGTAGAAACAGTAATTGACGGGATAACTATTTGTGGGGCATGCCAGGGCCCTAAAAATATAATGGAATCGGTCAATTCAGCTTTATCTGCCGCTACAAAATCTTATTCATATGTAAGCAAAGGTGAACTCGAACTTGAACCCATTATTGCAAAGATTGAAAAGGAACTGTGTGTATGGTGTGGAGCTTGCGCAGAAGCATGCCCCTTCGATGCCATAAAAATGGTAAAGGATGAGAAAAAGGATGTTGCGGCGATTAATCTTTCGGTTTGCAAAGGATGTGGTATGTGCTTGCCTGTGTGCCCTGCCAATGCTATAAACTTGACTGCCTACTCAGACAAGGAGATAGAAAGTATGATTGATGCACTGGCGGGATGACCCCTGCCGCTGTGCGGCCTTCCCCCTAAACGGGGACTAATTCGGTGTCCATGATGAATTTATTGAAATTCTGAGAATGAGCCCCACTTCTTAGCCTTCGCGAAGCCGCTACGGCAAAGCAAGTTAGGGGGGTGGGCAAAAGGGCAGAGACAAAAGTTTATTTTAAAAAACTGAACATATGGAAATAGAAAAAGGTAAAACATATAAATACCTGAGAGAGAAAAGAGAAGTTTCTCAAGCTGCAAAAGATAACCTGAAACAATTCAGCAGAATTAAGAAATTAATTCTTGATGCTCTTCAGGAAAGTGATTTAACAATTGATCAAATAGCACAAAAACTCAATATGCCAAAAGAGGAGGTCGTTTATTACCTTATGTCGCTTGTAAAATATGGTTATGTTCTAACTGGCGAAGTTGATGATATGGATGCATATTTTTCTTATAAATTAAAAAAATAATGGCTGCGATTAATCCTGAATTCGGAAAAGAATTAAAGAAATATGGAGCATTCGATTTTAACGCATGCTATAACTGTGGAAACTGTACTGCCGTCTGCTCATTATCAACAGAAGAAGATTCCTTCCCGAGAGAAATGGTACGGTTCAG
The DNA here is from genome assembly GCA_963747625.1 of uncultured Bacteroidales bacterium. Classification (GTDB taxonomy): domain Bacteria; phylum Bacteroidota; class Bacteroidia; order Bacteroidales; family VadinHA17; genus LD21. Next base: position 34,277 of record CAVVGP010000154.1, read on the forward strand.
TGTATTAGGAATGGAAGATGATATCAGATCTTCGCTCAAGCCATGGTTATGCTATTATTGCGGCGAATGCAGTACACATTGCCCTCAGGAAGCAAACCCTGGAGAATTAATGATGTCGCTTAGAAGATGGCTTACATCGGAATATGACTGGACAAAACTATCGGGTTTATTATACAAATCGCTTCCACTTACCATAACAGGTTTTATAATTGCAGCAATAAGCGTCTTAATATTCGGTGCTTTGGAAAATTTTAATCTGCAATCCATAATGCACATCGGACATGTTTTTGAAATAATAGCTATTGCTGCTGTTTTTGGATTTATCCTGCTTCCAAATATTATTAGAATGTGGTGGCTGATTATCGTGAAACCCAAAATTAAGGTTCCTGTTATTAAATATCTTACCGGATTCGGCGACTTAATTGTGCATATGTTTACACAAAAAAGATCGTTAGGCTGCGATGATAATCAGTTAAGATGGTTTGAACACTTTATTATCGTAATCGGGTATCTCGGACTTTTATCTACCACCGTTTTCCTGGACTGGTTTTCCAATGACAGCCTTTTCGTTATAGTGCTTGGATATATAATGAGCATAGTAATATTTATTGTAACTATTGATTTTATGTGGGACCGTGTTAAAAAGCAGAAAGAGATGAGCAAATTTTCACAGCCCTCCGACTGGATGTTTGTTGTATGGTTGTTTTTAATGGGACTGACTGCTTTCATTGTCCGCATTTTCATTGATATCGGCCTGATCGAAAAAAATATATGGTTGTACCTCATCCACCTGATAATTCTTGTTCAATGGGCATTAATAATTGTACCATTCGGTAAATGGACTCACTTTCTGTATCGCTCATTTGCTATGTATTTTGCTAAAATAAAAGCCAGTTAGCAGGCCATTATCAAATTCCAGTTTCATCTGCCCGCAGCAAAATATAAAAAGTTAAAAATCTGAAATATATTTGGATAATGAACATATGTTCATTACATTTGTATCGAACATATGCTCTTAATTATGTCGCCTCGCCCTTCACGCTTAAGAAAAATCAGCAACCCTCCTGTTATTTCAGGGTTTAAGCCATATGGAAATAAGAATCAAGGCAGGAAAGTTGAAGCCGTGTTTCTTCACTTTGAAGAATATGAAGCATTGCGTCTTTGCGATTACAAAATGTTAAATCATAATCAGGCCTCTGCTATTATGAATGTTTCAAGACCTACGCTGACAAGAATTTACGCGAGGGCAAGACAAAAAATTGCGGAGGCCCTTGTAAAAGGAAGTCAGATCAGCATTGAAGGTGGAAAAATATATTTTGACAGTGAATGGTTTTCCTGTTCAAAATGCGGTTGTTATTTCAATAATCCTGAAAAACAAATCGAAATAAAAGAGTGCCCGCTGTGTAAAAGCACAAGCTTTTCAAGTTTTGCGGAAAAGAATATTGAAGAGGAAGATGCAGTTAACCGGTTCAATGAAACATGCCTCTGCCCTGCATGTGGTTTTGAACAACCGCAAAAGTCCGGATATCCTTGTAAAGAAGAAATTTGCCCGTTATGCGGTACAAAAATGGTAAAATTGGGAATTCCACATAACCGAAATTTCTGATCTGACATTATGAAAGCAGCAATCACTAGTACCGGTAACAGTCTGGAAAGCAAATTAGATGAACGTTTTGGGCGTTGTGGATTCTTTGTAATTTACGATACAGAAACAAAAGGGATGGAATTCATTCCCAACCCGAATAAAAATGCACAGGAAAGTGCAGGCCCTCTTTCAGTACAACTCATCGCATCGCGGAAGGTTCAGAAAATAATATCAGGGGAATTCGGGATTAAAATTAAATCATTGCTCGACAGCCTTAAAATCCAGATGATTGTATATAAGGAACCTGAAAAGACAATAAGGGAGATTATCAATATGTTAGACAATTAAACTTAACAGATAATGGCACAGATGAATGGAACAGGACCTGAAGGGAAAGGCTCCAAAACAGGTCGCGGACTTGGAAAATGCAAAAAAAATACTCCGGAGGAACTGATTTCCAGGCTTGGAAAAGGACAGGGGAAACGCCGTAATGTCGGAGGAGGAACAGGAAAAGGGAAACGATTAAAAAGCAGTGAAGTTTGATCTAATTATTTTAGGGAAATGTAACGCTTTTAAAAAACCTTTAAAAATTCTGAGTGAACTGATAAATAATCTTTTGAATGATTCTCAGATTGCCTGAATAAATTATTTTAATCATTAATCTTTTTATTAAATGGTATCAGATCACCGTTGTTTTTTTTGTTTCACAAGGGCATTTGAAAAACTGCTTGAGAAAGCAGATATTTCAGTTGAAGCAAAGAATTCTTTCACCCTTGAGATGGTCAATATTTATCGGAATAAATGGAATGAGCTTATGTCACCTGAATTTTCCCGGGAACTACATATAATTCTGAGAAACTATACCAATAATCCTGATCCATACCGGCAGGAAAAGAAGTATAATAATGATCAGGCTCTCGCCATGCTTCCAGGCTTAGAAAAAGAGGTAAAGCTATCAGC
>CAVVGP010000155.1:0-4255 GCA_963747625.1 uncultured Bacteroidales bacterium
AGCTGAGGAAGACAAAACTATTATTGGCGGCTGCGGGGTCTATCCGACTCCGGGTTTGCCTGCAGGATGTGCTGAACTGGTAAAGTTTTATCTGTCTGCATCACATAGGGGAAAAGGAACTGGCAGGAAACTGATGGAAAAAACCTTTGAATCAGCGAGACGAAATGGTTACAGCAAATTATATCTTGAATCGCTGCCGGAATTAAGCAGGGCAATAAGCTTATATGAGAAAGCAGGATTTAAATTTATTCCCGGGCCCATGGGCAACTCAGGCCATTTCGGATGCAATATATGGATGTTAAAGGATTTGTAGGTACTAAAAATCTGTTGATGCATTTCCTAAGATCCTGAAGTTATATGTTACCATGAAAATTGGCTGCCCGAAGATTGACATCTGATAACCTTTAACTACCCCGTTTTCATTTGTAAAAAATATTGAATATGGATTTTTTCTTCCGAGCACATTGTATACAGTAAAAGTAAGAGAGGAATGGTTGAGTTTTTTTGCCTTGAGGTTCCCGTTAATTGTGGCAGCCAAATCGAGCCTGAGGTAATCAGGTATTCGGAATTCGTTTCTTTCCGAATAAAATACACGGTCAACATTAAGAAAATTATAGTATGCAACAGGATATGTGATAGGTCTGCCAGTGTTGTATACCAGGTTAGAGGTAAAATTCAGTCTTCTGTATAATTTAGCATTGACAACAATTTTAACATCATTAGGTTCATCGTAATTGGCAGGGAAGTAATTGCCGCCGTTTATTTTGTCTTCTTCAAATTTGCCATCCACTTTCAGCAAAACTCTTGAATAGGTATAACTTACCCACCCGGTAAACATTCCCAGCTGTTTTTTAACCATGAATTCAATTCCATAAGCTTTCCCTTTACCAGTAAGGACATCAGTCTCAAGATGATCATTCATCAGCAGCTGGGCACCCCCTTTATAGTCAAGGATATTATTTAATATTTTATAGTAAACTTCTACAGAAGTTTCGATGGCTTTGCTGCTCATATTCTTATATAAGCCCAGGGAAAACTGATCTCCTCTCTGGGGTTTGATGTAATAGTCGCTTAACTTCCAGATATCAGTCGGAGTCATTGAAGTGGTGTTTGAGATCATATCAAGATACTGGTAATTCCTCTGGTAACCTGCCTTTACAGATAAATCAGGAGTAATTACAAACCTTGACGAAAATCTGAATTCCAGTCCCGGGTACATCTTTATTATCTTTCCTTTTCCGTAATGAACAGTATCAATAATGTCTTCCAGCGATCTGGTACTGTTTGGATCGTACATATACTGGGTTTTTGGCCCGAAGGTTGTAAATAATGAAAACCTTAATCCTCCCGATAGCAATAACCTTGGAGTGACATCAAATTCATCACTTAAATAGAGCGAAGGTTCCAGTGCTCTCTCAGTTTGGAGTGTTTTAGGCAAAATTTCAGAATATGTTCCCACAGGATTCTGAACTCCGGGTTGAAGATAATAATTAGTTGCATCGAGACCGAAATCAATTTTATGCTTTTCATTCGGTCTGTATGTGAAGTCGGCTCTCAGTATTTGCTGGTTTAGTCTGTAATATAATGAATAATATGATGTTGAATCCTGTGTCGAATTGTCATGATATTCGTAATTGCTTATTATAGCGGAAAGCTGAGAAGAAAACCCCGGGCTGTAAATATGTTTCCATGTGAGGGTCGATGCCAGGTTACTGTAACTTATGGTGCTTTCTTTATAGTAATTAAAATAATCATTGCTTAAATAACCGGAAAGAGTAAAGGAGTTTTTATCGTTTGGATTGAAAGTCAAAAGTCCCTGGAGATCATAAAAGCTGGCGCTGCTTTTTTGCAGCTGGATATTTTTTAATTGTCTCAGTATCCAGTCAGAATATGTTGTTCTTGCACTGATAATGAATGAAGCTTTCTTTTTTATTATAGGGCCTTCGATCATCAATCTTCCGGTAAGTGGACTTATACCGCCGCTCACGTTGTACTTTTCCATGCTTCCCTGTTTTAGATTAATATCCATTACAGATGAAACTCTTCCTCCAAATTTTGCCGGCATCCCGCTTTTATACAGCGTGACATCATCGATCATATCAGAGTTAAACGCAGAAAAGAATCCGAAAAAATGAGAAGGGTTTATAATTGGAGCATTATTTAATAAGACCAGGTTCTGATCAGCACTTCCTCCCCTTACATTATAACCACTCGAAGCTTCACTGACGGACTGTACACCTGGTAATAACAAGGAACTTTTAAATAAATCTACCTCACCCATTCCCATCGGGATTTGCTTCAGCATCTTAATGTTTATTTTCTCAATACCCATTCTAACATTCTTAACAATATTTTCCCTGTTAGCCGAAACAATAACCTCATTCAGCTGATTTGTATTTTCAGCCATTTGAACATCTAAAGGTCCGTTAGAATATATAATAATATTTCTTACTGTCTGACGCATTCCCACCATCCTGAACTCCACCTGGTACTGTCCCCTTGGGAGTTCAATTGAGTAATATCCGACACTGTTGGTGATAGCTCCCGCTTTCAGTTTTTCGACATAAACAACAACTCCGGGAAGAGGCTCCCCGGTCTCCGGCTTTGTTATCGTTCCCGACAAAATAACTTTCCCATCGGTGCTCTGCCCTGAAGGGTTACCGATCTTAAATACTTTATACTCATCATTAATCTGTTCTTCCTGTGTTTTGGGAATTGCCCTTGTGTATGTTGCAGTATCGGCTTTTGTCAGATTCTTCTCAAGATATTCAAGATATTCCTTTCTGAAATTAGTTTTAATGGTGTATCCTTTCGAAAAAATAATTTTATTATCATCCGTTATGATAAAAGAAAGCCCGCTATTAATCAATGATTTGTCGAATAAAGTATTTACAGTCTCATTTTTAGAATTGATAACCAGATGAAGACTGTCCACCCATTTATTTGAATAATAAATTTTTACAGGAATTGTTTTTTCAATAGTATCTGCAAGGTCTTTAAACATGATTTGTTGAAACTGCAGGGTAAGCTTATTATCCTGTGATTCAACTTTGTTTACAATGAATAAAAATAGTATTATATAAAGAATTTTTTTCATCCTGTTTATTTTTCAGGCACTTTAAGGGAATCGTAAAATTTAAGGATACTTGCAAATTGTTGTTTGTCAGCCTGTCTGATCCTGATGTGTGATGCATGCAGGTATTTCTTTATTTCTCCTGATTTTCCTCCAAATAATTTAAGGAGATTTCTCTTATTTTTTACCCTGTAAAAAGGACCTCCCACACTGAAATAGTTCTCAGGCGCATATTCATATTCATTCATATCATCCTTTACGTAATATGATGATAAATGCTTAATTACATATTTGCTTTTACCCTCGTATGCAATTTCATAAAATCCTTCTTTCAGGTTTACGTCAGAACACTGAGGATATCTGAAATATTTGAAAAACATAGTATCATCATCAAAATAAAGGTTGAATCCTTCAATGATATCATCATTCAATGCTATCTGCTGAAAGGTATAATCAATTGTCCTGGTAATATCCGTATATATAACTTCGTCCAGGAAAGTGTCGTACTGTAAAGTCAGGTTATCATACTTTCTTGACCTGGTAATTATGGATGCAGTCCGTCTTTTCGTGGGGAATAATAATGGTTTATGTATGCTGCGCACATAATAAGATTCATATTCTTTGCCATTAATAAATTCTTTAGGAGCTTCGATCTTTTCAGAGTACTCGCTTTTTATATATTTAATCTGGCGGTCAATAAGTGAACTTATATCACTGTTTCCTCCAGAATGTGTTGAATTATTGTTTAACAGGTTACTGTTCTGTGAAATGGCAGTCCCGGATAAGCAAAGAAGCAGGATCGGAAATATTAATCGCGTGATAAAAGAAAAAGATTGGTACTTCATGACCCGAAATAACAAATTTTTATAACCTGAAATACTTTTTTACTTATTTTTTTTTAAAGGATCTTTTTGAAGCTTGAAAATATACCGGATAAAATATCTTACCTTTATTTCAAATCAAATTCAGTTGTAAAAGAATTATTTAATAGAACACCAACTAATCCATGAGGAATTTTAGGCCAAAATCGATAGTTGCTCTATTCGCCGGCGTTGCGCTTTTTACCTGTATAGACCCATATACACCACATATAAACGGATACGATTATCTTCTCGTTGTCGACGGACTTATTACAAATGCAAATACTTCATATACAGTCAGGCTATCAAGAACTTTTCAGAA
>CAVVGP010000156.1:0-15515 GCA_963747625.1 uncultured Bacteroidales bacterium
TACTTGTAAGTACTTATATTATAGTACATTATATTTATTCTCAATCTTTCATGGCTTTAAAAAGTGCTTTCTCGATATCAGGATAGCAATATATTTTGTTAATTAATTGATCTTATGTTTGTTATCTCGTATGAATTTTTTAAATATTGCTCTCTGAATATCCACATAGCAATATTCAAAACCCAACTAAATTCCAACGAATTAATTTGCCATTCTTGAAAGTTTCTATACATTTGATCTATAATAATAATTGATGAAATGTTTACCAAACTGAAATTACAGCCTAATGGTTTTATTTATCTCGAACACTGGACTTCAAAGAAAGTTCCTGTAAAGACTACCACAAATATAAGGATTCCTCCTGGAGAATGGATCAATAATTTGGAGGGACTGAAAAATCCCAAGCTAAAAGATGCTAATGGAAAAAGCTTCCTTAGCCAGTTGAAACAACATGAAGGTGCTTTCCTTAGTGCAATTGATGACTATAAAGCCGGACGGACTACCGATATAAAGAAAGCATACCTTGAAAAAATGAATCTATCAGTTGCTTCAGGTGGCGTCAAAGCTCCTGGAAAGTTCCTGGAATACTATAACGAAAGGCTTGCTGAGTTCAAAACGGACAAGAAGAAAAACTTTAAAGGCTATCAACTTACATATCGCAATCTGGTTGAATTTTGTGGAAGAAAGCGACCGACTTTTGACAGTTTGGACATTCAGTTCTTTGAGGATTTTGTAAAATTTCTTGAGATTAAAAAAGACTATAAAATTAGTAGCATACGCACACAAATAAAACATCTCCGAGCAATTATCAACAAGGCATATATTAAAAAAGTACATTCAAATATTGATCACAAAGGCTTCAAAATAGGAGATGTCGTGAAAACTGAAAAGATTATCAATGTTTACTTGAACCCGGCTGAACTTGACCGGATTTGGCGTTGTACCTTCAAAGATCATCCGAAAACTAAGGATAGAGATAGGTTATTCAGTAAGGAATTGGAAGCGGTCAGAGATTCCTTTATTGTGGGGTGCTTTACCGGTTTGCGCTTCTCTGACTGGGGAAAAATGAGAAACGATCTGATTGAGAATGATATTATCAAAATTACAAGTCAGAAAACCGGAGAGGAAGCTGAAATTCCTGTACATCGCTACGTTAAGGCAGTTCTGAAAAAATACAATGGTAAAATGCCGAAGCAACTGAATAACGATAAAACCAACGATCTTATAAAGATTATTTGTCAAAGCGCTTTCATCAGGCGAATGACTGCGATTCCTCACACAAAAGGCGGTGTAAAGCTTAACCCTGAGCCTGTTGAGAAATGGAACCTCTGTCACTCTCACACGGCCAGACGGTCTCTATGTACGAACCTGATTAACCAAGGCTGCCCGGTGTCGATTGTAATGAGAATAAGTGGGCATCGAAGTCTGGAGGCTTTTGAAAAATACATACTGAGTGATAGTAAGGATATGATTGAGATTTTGAAAAAATTACCATTGTTTCAATAGATATAGATTTTAAAACGAAATACTTTTCGTCTGGTCTCTTAAAACAGAAACCGCAAGATATCATCCAAGACTTGCCTCTCACTGAAAAGAGAAGTGCTATATATTCCAAAAAAATGGATTATGGAATCATAAATGCTTCCTGTAATAAATTATTTTTAGCGTTTTTTTAAGCTAATCTGCAATCGATGTGACAATTCTTATTATTCCAGGAAACACAATTATAGTATCCTCATAATACAGAATCCCATAAAGGAATATCCCGATTATCTCTTTCTAAAAGTTCATACAGGAATTCATACATAATAGGTTTACCCATTTTGCTATATAAATTTAATGCCCTCTAAAATATTATAAATTTCTTTGTGTTTTTCAAAGTTACATGTTCCATAAAATACTAAATCTTTTGTTATTTCAGCAGGAAAACTAGTGTAAAGATTGACCATTTTTGTAAACGCTTCAAATTCCATACCAACAAGTCTTTCTAAGCGTTGCCCAGAGAAATCAGGCCTAATGATCAAGGCAGAAACTTGATAGGGCTGATTTATGAGATTGGTTAAATTTTCTACATCTGAGGTGGTAAATAAAAAATCATTATGGAGATTCGATTTTGGGTAATTGATTTTTATTGTTTCAAATAGTACATTATCTATAAGATCTTCAGGGAAATCCTCTTGTTTAGGATATGTTGACAGATAAAGAAAGTCCCTTTCCTCTTTTTTCTTTTCCTTAAATTTGTAATTATCACTTAATTCTCTTTCATATAGAAAGAAACCGATTATTACATCAGTTTCAAATCTAATTTTTGAAACAAGATTAATTTTCTTAATAATTTTCATTTCTTCAGGAGGAAGAATCTTGATTTTATTTCTCATCTTTTCATTTTTAAATTAAAACATTATCGACAAATTGCTCAGTTTCAATTATCATATAATTAATTACTTAAGTATATTTAAAACCCTATCAAGGATCACCTCCCTGATAGGGTTATAAATAAACTTAGTTATGCTTTACAATCAATGTCTGAGTTGTACTTGTTTTTCCATCATTTACTTCAACAATATATGTACCATCACGCATATTTGCTAATGGTACACTAAAACTCGTACCACTTCTTTTTACAGAAGATATCAATGAACCTTGGCTATTATAGATTCTGATAGTAAAATTGATCGGAACATCTGATGTCGAAATATTAGAATTCACATTTGCAATAACGGTATCAGCGTCTGTAGAATAAGTAGAGTTATCGATCATTGTAATAGTTATATTATTTGAAGCCGGATTGGGATAGATTGTAAAATAGTGCGGACAACTACCCGGGTAAACGGTAAGTCCTCCTGAATAACCTGATGTCCCACATTGGTTTGTGACAGCTACTCTTACGACTCCATAGGTCATGTTGTACATTGGGGTTTGAAGATTAATCATATTTTGTACCTGCCCATTATTATACCAACCGCTGGGATAAGTCCAAGAATATGAATAATTTGATTTATGACCTCCAGGAACTTGTGCAGTATAAGTATATAGAGAATTAGGACAAACAGCTGCTGTACCCGTTACCACAGTACTACTAAATACTCCAACCCAAACAGAATATTGAGGCAAATTAAATGAACCTGCAGGGCCATTAAGGGTGGCTTTTACCCAGCTCGCACCATTACCATTTTCTAAGAAAACTGCTGAATTGCCTGAAGCGGATTGCAATGTAAGATTACTCCCATTAGTCCAACTTACTGTATATCCACTAGGTATATTACTGACTGAATATGTACCAGAGGTACAAACAACAGTTGGCCCGGAAATAGTCTCCGGATATCCTGGAGTTATACCATATAATACGTATGCTTCATTTAGAAAAGAATTTAGAATCATTGTATATGGTATCCAGTAGAAGCCAGGATTATTTGGATCACCACAATCACCACTTGCTGTACCCCATTGATTTTGTACTTTAAACATTTGTGTGCCATCATTATATCCAACGATACAGGTACAATGCCAACCCCAAAAATATCCAGAATTGACAGTAACAATTCCATTGGAATACCACATATTATAAAATGAATCGTAAACAGGCTGTGAAATTGGTACTGGATATCCTAGTCGCAGAGCTTTTTTAATTCCGCTAGTATCAGTAACTGTCAAAGCATACCAATTTGAACCAAGATTTGCTGAAGCATCATATATTTGTGACGAATTTGGAAGGCTTGAACAAGTGCCATCTACATAAGGCATGCTATACCAGCAACAGTCCCCTACCTTCCAACTTCCTTTTCCTGTAACCAGGTTTAACGCATCTGTGACATAACTGCCCGTGTCGCAACTCGATCGTAACTTTGATAGTTTAATTTGATTAAAAATGTAAGCAGGACTTCTCTCACTTATAATATCCCAATAATTATATTTAGGATAGACAAGAATTCCCATTGCTGTATACCCTACACCCCAACCCACGCACGAAGCTTCTCCACCCTGATTCCCAATGGGCGGAGTATGACTTAACATAACTGTTTTTCCACTTACCATCGGACTTATTCCTGTCAATGGGCTCTCAATGGTCATTTCAGGATGGGCAAGTTTTGGGGAATATTTTGTAAGGGTGTCCCAATTAGCTTTGGGTAGTTTTGCATAATCCTCCGGAGTTAAAACAAATGCTCCAAGTGAATGCTTTTTCTGAGCAAACAAATCAGACTGTGAGAATAAAATAATAGTAAATAATGTAATTGTGATTTTCTCCAACATTAACAAATTACAAAATTTTCGGTGCAATAGCGTTTTCATAAATGGCTCAATTTTAAGTTAGTCATAATTATAATTTATTATTTTAATGATAATTATCTTTCCAAAGAGTCAACGCCAGCAATAAAGTTTCCAAGTTTTATATTATAAACTAACAAATGATTTGTAAGTGTTTTTATAATTGAAGTATCTCCTCCTCCTACTACATACCTACCATTAACTAACTGGGAAAATATTATGGTTGAATCGTCCGGAAGAAGTTTGTAACCTTCAGTAACGTATTGTATATTAGAAGGAGTGTTACTTAAAACTGCTTTATATACTACTTGTCCATTAGAATAAAAAATTACTGATGTAGCATGTATTAATTTGAATGTATCTCCATTTGGGAAAATAATCGAAGCATACGTTGGAGTCCACGTATGTTGTAAAAGGGCCAATGTAGGTGAAATATTTGGTTGTATATCTTTTTTGCAACTGAACGTACAAAATGCAAGAAAAATGAATAGAATGATGGTCTTCATATCAAATTTAATTAGGAATACTTTTAAAAATACACAGAAACATTATAAAAAAATTTAATTTATTAAAATTAATTTTCCGTTAACAAAATGTAATAAAATTGCCGGCGTACCTGTGATTAATCAGATCATTAAACAACTGTTTAATAGGTTTTATGTCCAAAATGTTACCTTGTTTTACAATATTTTGTTCAACATTACTTTGTTTTGCATTTATTTTAAAGGTTAAATGTTGATTATTACTAACTTATTGAATATTTTAATCCAAATTGATAAAAGAAATTTTAAAACTACAGATAAATCTTATGAATTTTAGATGAATAATTTTAATGAGAATTAACTTTAATAGGGTTATATTAATGGTCAAACAATTGCCATCTTTATTATACATGTCGACAACTATCAAAATGTGACACACTTTTTCAGACTTTTTTTAAACAAATCAATTATTTATACACATTCTAAATAAATCATAGAGATTATTTATGATATAATGAAGTCATCGGATTTGAACAAAATTTAATCAAAAGCCCGGCGGAATATCATATACCAACCGGGCCGGAATTTTTATTCGTAATCAAGAATCTGAATCGTTGATTGATTAAGCTACTATGCACTTGGTGTTTGGTCATAGCGATTGTCATCTGAATTGTTGAAAATAAGATATAATATCCAGAAAATAATGCAGATAAATATAATAGTCCTCATTTTTCATTGATTTTAAAGTGATAGAAGATTAAAAGTTTGTTGAAAGGCTACCCAAGCTTGTAAGCCTGGGTAACCGAAATTATTACTAAAGACCGGGATCAGCATCGCTGAATTCTTCGTAATAATCATATTCCGATAGCTGAATCATGTCCCAGCAGTCAGGACAAGTGTTTACGCTGTCAGAAGAAATAAATCCCTCTGCAATTAGGTCAATCGTCTCATCACAAGGAGAGAACCACGTTCCGCAGTGTTTACATTTTATTTCCATGGCTTCAATTATAAAAGTCCATTGTCTGCAAAACTGTAGTACTCTCCTTCTGGAGTAAGAATAAGATGGTCCAATAACTGGATGTCCATCAAGTTGCCTGCGTCCTGGATCTTTTTTGTGATCTTCGTATCAGATTCACTGGGATTAAGATTACCAGATGGGTGATTGTGGGCCACGATAATTCCAGATGCGTTTGCTTTTATAGCTGCTTGGTAAATTAGCCTGATGTCAGTCAAAGTGCCTGATAATCCGCCTTTTGACACTGAAAATATTCCCAGAACTGAATTACTTCGATTCATAAGAAGCAGAACAAATTCCTCAGTGTGCTCGATAGAATCCTTATTCCAGGTTTCCATGAAAATGTCACAGGCATCTTTGGAGCATTTTATTTTTAATCGATCCGATGCCTTGATTTTTGTACGGTATATCAGTTTTACTTCAGATATACTTGTTGTCTGTTGTTTCATGATAATAATTTTTAAGTGATTACAAGAAAAGAAAAGCCATGTCAACTGACCTGGCTTTATGATTGATAGATAATAATAAGCTATAAGCGCGAGCCTGATTTGCGAGATCCATCCAGCATCCGTCAAGAAAAGCGGCTGTAATCTGAAGACAAAGGCAAGATTTACGTTTTGTAACCTTCAGGCTTGATCTTGCCGTGTCTGAAGATTTTGCTTCCTGCAAAAGACGCGATTGGCGAATGATGATGGATGGCGCAGGCTCGCATTACCCAAGTGAGGTTGCGAAACAGCTGCATCCCTTAGCTTACAAGTTCCTCATGCAGCTGGTGGAAGTAACCGAACACATATTTACCCAGTCAATAAATTGTCTTGAGTTAAAATTAAAAACCATCCACCCAGGTATTAACCGAGATGGATGGAATTAGCACGGTTAGTTTTCAGTGGTTCTTGAGATTTTATAGTTGAGTTGAACCATCTCAAAATAGCCGAAAACAAAATACAGCATGACTCAACAACATAAAAAAGCCACCTTCTCCATGAAGAAGAAGATGGCGAATTCTGGTGTCCGGTTTTATTGGACCTTTAACCAGGAATAAAAGATAATTTGCCTGTTTTTAATCCTTGAGATATCAATCGAATCTCAGATCGTTCTCAGCAATATCAGCGAAGGTTATCCGGCCTTCAAAACAACGACTGATAACTTGTATCCATAAGATCTTAACCCGGCTCCAGTGGCTCTCTATAGGGCTCTATTTGTGCCTCGAAATTCACCGGTATTGCAGCACATAAAAACCTTACAAACTTCTTCGTTTTTCTTGGATTTCATTTGCTTTAATTCTCTGAAGGAAGCAAGGCAATTCCTTGAATCACGTACAATTTAAGATAGTCCAATTTGAAGTCAGAAAATTCAATTATCTGGCTAACTAACGGTTTTAGATTTGAATCCTCTCTGCAGGTTAATAGCCAAGACAAATCTTTCTTACTTTGTCGTAGTTCCCACAATTGAAAATTGACATTTCTGAGGATCTTTTCGCATTGATAACTAAGGATAGCATCGAACAACCACCATGCTTTGCATTCATCACGAATAAATGCGCAACCATCAGTTAATAGAATGGGAGATTTTCCGGGATACAAGTGTGAATGGTACTTTTCAGTCCCTGTGAACTGTCTCAGAGCTCTTTTTATTTCATATATCTCCATGATCATAAGTATTAATTAATAAGAAAGGCTGCCAGGTACATCAAAATACCTTGCAGCCCATAAATCTTGAATCAGGTAAATTAACCTATAACAGTTTCAGTTTTCTCCGGTTCCGGAAAGTATTGAAACTTTTCTGAGATTTTTACCTTCTTCCCAGTTGGAAGCTTCACCTCAAATGGGGCACAGGCAACTTTCTCGATTGAACCAGGAAGAGTTTGCCCAATAAGAGATTTAGCCAAATCGTCATCTAACGCACACGCTATGGTGGTTTTTCTGGCGCTGACATAGGGACGCGATGTTGCTTTTGACTGGAGTACGACTGCATTTCCTTGAAGGACCAGTACCGTATAAGGTTCATTCGTCTTCAAGTTAGTTTTTCTTAAAATACCAATAATTTTCACGCACATTTTACATTAGTTAAGGTTAAACTTTGAATTAATTACTCTGCAGCACATTGGACTGCAGTTTTAGTAATAATTGGTCATGGTTTTTGAAAATTTCGGTATTGATAAAAAACAAAAAGGGGTGTGTGCCGTGTAGCCTTTTCATTCCAGAAAAATAGCTTTCCCCAGAGAGAGGCGGCGGGGTCAAAATAATAAGGGGCGGGCTCTTCCATGAATGGGTATGAGTATTACAAAAAAGCTACACCCCCCAAAAAAAATTCTGAAAAATGGGGTCTTAATCACACTCGGTCGTTTTTCAGCTTCTGGATGTAAAATTAAGCCGGAGCAAGTAGAGATAAAATAATCTTCCTACGAGTTCACATATATATATATGTTTATATTTATATATAAAGAAAGTTTAAAAGTATCATATCTTACTCCTTCATGCTTAATTTTAATCATGCAAAACAATTCGGAATTTATACCTGGATTCAGAAAACTGACCATTGAATCTTAATATTCCCGGGTCATTAAAAAGGAAACCGCCAAAAGTGTTCCGGATTTTTAGTTAATAAGAGTATATTAACCGAAAATAAAGTACAGAATTGGCGGTGTCTATTTTTACTTACTGCAGCATTCTTCGATTCTAAGCCCAATCCTATCACTTTGGATAGTCAAGGCTCGCAATCTGTATCCTTTTTTCCATTATATATATTCTTATATATACTAAAATCACATACGAAAAGCGAGCTTTTTTATGATTGCCAATATTTTTGTACAATCGTCCTGCCGAAGCCTGTTTGTGCAATGACTTCTTTTTGCTTCAGATGATATGATTTACCTGCCTGGACAAGAAATCTTTTTTCTTCAGCGCTATACTCTTTTATGGTACGTTTCATATTATTCATCATTTTCTGTGCATTTTCAATTTCAGACTTATAAGTTTGATTATGAATATTGCAGAACAGCCTCAGAAGTACCAATAGATTGGATTTTCGAAGCTTTGATATCCTGTGCCTGAATGCTTCGTCTTTGGTTCTGCAATTCTTGATAGGCATAGGATCATACAAGAGAAAATAACATAAGTTCATTGGTATGGACTTTTCAGCACTTGTTTTATAAATCTCAGCACGATATTGATTGCGAAGTTCCCGAATCTTATCGATGCAATCATAAAGCGTTAATGTTTCATCCGATGAATTTATGTTTCCGGATTGCATTGCTTTTAATCTTTTTTCTTCAGGCGATTCCTCCAAATCATATTCTATAACCTCCCCGGCCATGTTAAACATTTCTCGCGGTGCCTTCCTTTTTAATTTAAAAACTGAAAGTTCCTTTTCTTTTCCGGAATAGTATTCCAGGTCATCATATATACGATTCAGTTCTGAATAGCCAACCAGGTGCCCTTCCTTTGCTGTCCATACACATCCTATCTTAAATATTCTGCTCTCGTTAAGTTGAGCGATCAGATAATTTACCAATTCATCCAAAAATGCTTGTTCGAACAATAAATCAGCTTCTGAAATATTCAATGCCATTATCTGGTTTTCGTTTGCATAACCATGTTTTAGTATGTAAGAAATTGCATCAGCACGATTATTTTTAATGATCTTAAGTACATTTCTTTGCTTGTCCGGTTCCTGGTTAAGATTCCATTCTGTCAGGCGTTTCTGATCAAGAATCAATTGTCCGATATAATCATTCTTCTCTTCTGTAAAGAGAAACTTTTCATTTTTGATCTTTAACATTGCATTATCTTCCAATTCAGTCTTTATGCCTTTTGGACCAGAAAAGAAAATATGTTTATGCTGCTGGTTTTGAAATGTTGCTTGCATTGCTCTGGGGTGTTATGCTGTCATTAAATCTGTTTATCTTTTTAATTACACCCTTCTTGACTAAACTCCTGAATGATTCAGAGCTAAAACTGTGTCCTGATTGCTCACTCAGGATCATGCGCCCGGCTTTCATGTCTTCTGCAGACTGTCCTCCGGGTAAAAGATAGATCCAGTCCCTTTGTTTTTGTTCCTGTTGTTCCATGTTATGTGTTAAAAATTTTATGGTAATGAATTATTATTTCAATGAACTTTTGCGTGGGGCGAAATAGGAGCCCTCTCCATAAATCATTATAGTGAAAAGTATATCAGATAACAACCTTATTATGATTGTTTTATAATAATTATTGAGAATCTTGTTGGTTTCAAAAATGGCCGGTAGAAAGTTGCCTTTCAGAATATCCTTTTTCTGATATTATTATAGTTAAAATAGGAGCCTGGAACAACATTTATGTCTTATGAAATGGCATAAAAAGCAGGCTCTAAAACCACATTATTGCAAATCCGCCAGGAGTGTCGTTTTTCATGGCGTGCTTTTTATGCTTATCAAATTTGCTATCTTTGAGAGGTTGACGGACCCGGATTGCATGGAAAATGATAGGCTTAATCCGGTCAGATTGTTTTAAGTTATAACAATGGAAAAATGAAAAAGAAGGGTCAAATATTACTCTCTCATATATCAGAGAGCACTATTTTTGATTTCCAACTATTAGCCAACTAATTGCTGGATTAATTTCGCAAACCCTCATTAAATGGAGGGGCAAATTTTATAATAATATTACTCTGTGGAACACAAAAGAACTTTTACTTATCTTACTAACAACTTTGGAATTAGCGCAGGATATATTGCACTGTTTTATAAAAATCGGTGGCAAGTGGAGCTGTTCTTTTATGGAAAGCAAAAGATTATGCAAAGTAGCATCATAAAGTATCCTCATAATCAATCTATTAATCTTTTTACTTTACAAAACCACTTTGCATAAATACTTTGTTACTTTTTTAAACTTTTCAACCATTCTAACAGATTGCCGTCCTTTTCCCAGATTTTTGTTTTAGCAGCATTGGGATTAAGGTCAACATAGGCCTTTTCAAAAGCTTCCCTTTTTTGTCTGGAGTCAGCACGGGCATATACGTCCGTAGTCTGAACCGATACATGTCCTAAAAGATCCCTTATGTATACCAGATTCACACCAGCCTGCAGAAGATGCATGGCTTTTGAATGGCGTAAAGAGTGGCAACTGATCGTTTCAGGTATAATAAGCGGATTGATTTTCCGGGCAAGGGTCACATAAGTATTCAAGATATAGGCCACACCGGCACGTGTAAGCTTTTCCTTCCTGTTGTTTGAAAACAGCGGATACTGGTTGGATATGGCTCCAGTAAATTATTTTCCTGCATATATTTTTTCAGGAACACGGTTTGCTCTTCCTGTAATGGTACAATTCTGGCCTTGCGGCCCTTACCAAATAATTTTACAATGCTGGGATTGTCAAGTCTGACAGAGGACGGGGTAAGATCTATTATTTCCTGCACCCTCGCACCGCTGTCATACATCAGTGCAAGCATTGCAAGATTGCGGCGACCGCTTTTGATGCTTTGATCCGGCTGTTCAAGAATAAGCTTAATGCCGTCAGTTGTCAGGTAGTTAATGCTCTGTTTCTCGTGCCTCTTAACTTTTATGGATAGTATTTTTTGCCATTCATACATCCTTTCGGGATTTTCGTATTGCATGTAGCAGAAGAATGAACGCAGAGCGGCAAGACGGTAATTCCGCGTCGCATTGCTGCAATGCCTGTTTACCTGTATCCAGTCAAGAAAGTCGATGACAACGTCCTTGGTTATGCATTCAAGGGTCAGCTTTTGTACTTCAATGTTTTTCCTTTCTTTCATAAAGGTTATGAACTGAACAAAAGTATCCTTGTAAGCCAAGATGGTATTTTGGCTGTAGTTGCGCTCTCCCGCAAGATACTTGGTCAGGAAAGTGCTGAGATATTTTGCAAAGTCAGTCGTTTCCATCGTATGCCAGATTATTGGATTTAGGAAAAACGTAAGTGCCAATACCCTTTTCGTCTTTAAGGAGATCAGGATACATTTCCGCAGTAAGCCTGACGTATTGATCGGTCGCGCCTAATGATTTATGCCCCAGGAAAGTTGACAGTAAAGGTAATGAGTAGTAAAGATCCAGTCCGGATTTAGCCATCTGCACAAGAGAGTGAACCGCGAAGGTATGCCGAAAATCATGAACACGAGGACCCTGATGATCTCCTGTGTGCGGGATGCCTGATATGGCGAGTGCCTTCCTGAACCAGTTATATACACTGCCTTGACGACAGTTTGTTCCGTTAGGGGACACAAAGAAGTACCCGTTGGTATCATTGATACGGGGTATTGGCATCCGATCCCGATAATGCAGGTACTGTTTCAGCACCTCTTCTAAGGCATCAGACATGGGAGCAATACGTTCTTCCCCATTCTTGCTTTTTCTAATATTTAACAATCGCCGGTTAAAGTCCACATCCCTGTTCTTCAAGGACAAGGCTTCGCTTATTCTAAGACCGGTCGCATACAACAGACGGATAATGATCGGTACAATAAACAGTATGGTGGACATGTGCTTGTCATACAATCGCATATTATCGCAGGCTTGGAAGATATCTGCCATTTCACGGTTAGTGAAGATGTGAGGTGTAAAGCTGTTTCTGGTAGGATTAGCAGGTATTCTGGGGATATAACAGTCATAACCAACTTTGCACATATACTTACAAAACTGTGACAGGATGGAGTATTTGGTGCAAATTGTGGATGGCGCATCGTTTATTCTGGTAGCTCGCCACTCCTCAACTTGTTGCCTGGTTATTCCAAAGGTTGTTATATGATTGTCTATAAAGAATTTATCAAACTCAAGGAAGACCCACTCAGTTCGCAACGACACGTAACCAAGACCTTTCTTTATAACTATAAACTGCTTGAAGTAAGGCGCATAGATGCTGCCGTAATTGAACTTATTCATAGAAGGCGCCTCCTTCCTGCTCGTAAAATGATGGTTCCACAAGAGGAACGTTCAATGCGCATTTGCGCAAAGATTCCACATCTATTCTAAGGTAAGACATGGTGGTGGTGGTACTCTGGTGTCCCAAAGCCTCGGAGATAACAGGTATTGATTCCTGGTTCTCCAGGAAACGGCTGGCCAGACTATGACGCATAGAGTGTGCCCCATGCTTCCTGCCGGTTGTATCAACACCGGACACATCTACTATATGGCCAAGCGTGCCTGCAACGGCATTGTTTGTCATGGCTGTAAAGGGTGCCCGGGTATAAAGGAAAACCTTTGGTGACGCTGATCTTTTGCGGCCATATTTCAGATAATCGATAATGGCTTTCCCTACATCGACCAGCAAAGGAAGTTCAATTTTTTCCCCGGTCTTATATTGGGATAATGTAATTGTGCTATTCTCCCAATCAATGTTGCCGAAAGTCAGGTGAGCAATATCTGATGCTCTTAACCCTAAGCGGGAGGCCAATAAGGTTATGGCAAAGTTTCTTTTACCGGTAGCATCCTCTCTATGTATGGATGATTCTATTTGGAATACCTCATTGGCGGTATATACAGAGGGTAATTTTTCTCTTTTGACCCACTTGTAATGTTGAAGGACTGCGGATAAATCAAACTGTATGATGCGTTCCTCATATAAGAATCTAAAGAAGAATCTGATGGTAGATACTATACCTATTTGATTGTTAGTCTGAGTAGACACAAAGGACAGAATGTATTCTTCCTTGACTTCTTCAATAGCATAAACCTGTTTACTCTCCAGATAGAAAAGGAATCTGGAAAGATATAATCGGTGATCTGAAATCGTAATTCTGTTACGGCGCAATGACTCCAAATACAAAAGAAATTTATCCATTAACAGACCTACCTGGCCGGATAACTCCCGCTTAATAGGATGCAATGCCTTTTGCTGATTGTCCCTTTTTCCTGGAACTCATTCAATACATTTACACTTCTTATTATGTCCCGTTCATAAGGAGTGACTATGCTTCCGGCTATATTAGAGCAGATATACTCTTCTCCAACCGAAGGATCATAATACAAAAATGATTTTTGAACCATAAACGGAATCAGCTTGCTTTTCCATAAAAACTTATAACGATCAATTCTGAGCGGAGAATAGGATTGCTGCTCAAAATATTGAACGCAGCTATCCATCAATTCTTCTACTGTTTGATATTGTTTCATATTACTGCTTTTAGTTCTGGCAACATTGCCAGAATTAAAAAAAGCAATAATATTTATATAAAGTGTTTATGTAAAACTAAAGCATGTTAATGATTGATCTCGATAAGCTTATCTTAATTCATATGTACAGTACTTTGCATAATCTTTTGCTTTCCATAAAAAAAATTATGTAAAGCTTTACATAATTTTTTTAAGTGGATCAAGCAGCATTTGCTGTAAATGGTAAATAACAATGTCGGTTTTTTGGCAAATAAGAATGTTGGTATTTTAGCAAATAGCAATGTAGGTTTTTTAGCAAATAAGAATGTAGGTTTTTAGAATTCTTCCCCTTCCATGAAACATATTTTTAAAAGGTAAATCACCATTTATCAGGCTTGATTTACTAATTTATCAGGATAATTGCTGCAATTAGGTTATTTTAAACTGATTACAACGAACAGCAATTACCTTATGAAAAAACTAATGCTGAAATTGATTATGTATTATGAAGTACACAAATTAAAAAGAGAAGGTTTACAAACTGCACAAATAAGCAGACACCTTTTATCAGATTACAGAACCATCAAAAAATATCTTTCGATGAGCGAAGAGGATTATCAGGATTTTCTTGAGGTTCAAGCCACCCGGCATAAAATACTGGCCCACTATGAAGATTATGTAAAAGCAAGGTTAGAAGCCTGCGCATATCCATCGGAGGCCAGGTACATGACTGGCTAAAGGAAAATTTTAAGGATCTAATCGATGTAAACGCAAAGACAGTCTTCAACTTCGTGCTCTATGTCAGAAGTAAGTACGGTATACCAAAGCCCTTCAATAACAGGGACTATACCCAGGTAGACGAGTTGCCGTATGGGAAACAGGCACAGGCAGATTTTGGTGAAGATAACATGACAACCGACGAAGGCAAACGCAAGAAAAGTCTATTTTTTATGTGTGGTACTATCTCGCTCCAGGTATAAGTATGTATGGTTCTCAGAAAGTCCCTTCACAACACTTTGGCCATAACCGCTGCATGATAGAGCTTTCTGTATATTGAAGGGATTACCCTGGAAATCGTATATGATCAGGATACCTTGCTGCTTGTTGATGAAAACAAGGGAGATTTGGTATTGACCGAAGCTTTCCGCAAGTATGCCGATTACAGGGGATTTAATTTACATTTTTGCCGGAAATCAGATCCCGAGAGTAAAGGTAAAATAGAGAACGTGGTTAAATATGTCAAATACAACTTCCTGCGTGGCAGAACCTTTGTTAATATCGATACACTGAACGGGCAGTGCATGGCCTGGCTCAGTAGGACAGCCAATGCAAAAAGTCCATGCTTCCACATATAAGATACCTTACCAGGAATGGCTCATTGAGAAAGCATATTTAAGACCTGTTTTAGAATCTTTCAAACCGGAATCTCTATTACGGAGTTATAATGTAAGGAAAGACAATACAATCTCATTTAAGTCCAACTTTTACCGGGTCCCTATGGGAACCTATAAACCTCCCAAAACAGCTGTGTGGACTGAGGTAACTGACGATGACCGGCTGATCATTTATGATGCCGGTAACAACAAAATCGCATCGCATAGGCTTTATCCTGGAAAAGGAAAAACTATTGGTGGCAGCAATTATAAAAGAGACTTCTCTTCAAGCATTT
>CAVVGP010000157.1:0-13438 GCA_963747625.1 uncultured Bacteroidales bacterium
TGTGTAATTAAAAAGCATAGAACTAATACAAAGTGACACAGAAGTTTCTGGATCCACATATTAAAACACTTATAGTCCTAATACATTTATCTCTTCTTAATTCTTATTTAGAGGATTCCAGCTAAAATCACATCTTACAGAACTCCGTATTATTAATATTATTGCCAGCAGGAAAAAAGAAATGTTAAATTGCTGAGGTAAAATAAAGTGAAGAACGATAAAGCCGGAAGAAATATAGAATACAAACCTGAACCAGAGTGTCCCGGCTTTATTCATTAATAACATTATTAAACATATTATAATAAACGGATTCAGCCAGATGATGTTCAGATTCCATTTCATCTGCTGATGATCGGTAAAGAAATTAAAAAAGATCATTAATACAGAAAGAACAGAAAAAACCGAATTAATTACGATATCAATCAGTCTTGTAATCTTTTCGTTTTTTATCCTTCCAGCAAGAATAAGAATTAAGATTATTAAAAGGGTAAAAATAAACGATGGTGATGTAAAAAACTTTTGTTTGACAACAGGTTCATCGAAATCAAGCAAAACCTCCGGATTCTGCAGCAGTGGAATCATTTTTCCCGACCTTAAAATATCTGTTTTTGACAGTTCATCCTTCATATCAATAGGCAGGAACATCCTGTCTCTGAAAACTGCTTTTTTATCAGCTGTAGATCCCATGATAAGGTCTACACCGAATTTCAGCCATGGATAAGGATTCTGATATTTAGCGACCATATCACGGAATGTAGGAAGCCGGCCCGATTCAGGGGGAGGATATTTGAGTATATCACCAATAGATTGCTCAATCAAATCCCTGATTCGTGTCGAACAGTCATCATAAAAAAAATCGTACCTGTATTTTACATTTTCAGGCCTCAGATTTATATTTATAAGCTCAACAAGCTTTTTAGTCTCTTGTGAATTGATATTTATTCTTTGAGAATAAACAGACCTTTTTTCATAAAAATATTCTTGCAGGAACCCCCTTAATTGTTCCTCAATCAGCATGTAATCTAATCTTCCTTTAGCAAATTTCCAGGTAAAGTTTGGAGTATCAAAATCAAATACACCCCAATTATAGACAGCCTCTATATGTTTTGCAGGGATAGTAATCAATAGCGCACTATGTCCATATATTGAATATGTCTCGGTTCCCGGGGCACAGGTAATTAAATAAGCAAGCGTATCATCAGACGGCTGTGATAAAATCCTTGTTGATGGAAGAAGCAACAAAAACAAGCTGATTAGAATTATCCTTTTCATATTCAAAGCAAAGATTTGGTGAAAACTTTTTAAGTTCCGAAAGTTTACACTTAATTGTAAACGTAAGAGATTTTTGGCAGAAATAAAAGATTATATGACTAAACTACCATATGCAAGAAACATAAAGTATAGTCTCACAAAAAAGACTCATCATTTTTGACTCACACAAAAAAAACCGATTTAAAGGTCCGGCAATTTGTTGAGAATGGCTTTTTTGTTAGCTTTATACCCGCTTAATGCAGAGTGATCATAACTAAAGATAAATTATACATATTATGAAAAGAGTAGTGTCGTTAATTATGGGCCTGTTTTCGTTCACATTTTGCAATTCTCAGAATAACAGCCCTTTCCCTATCATCGATCTTCATGTTCATTGTAAAGGAGGTTTTACAGTTGAAGACGCAGTAATAAAATCAAAAAAAGAAAATATCAGGTACGGACTTGTAACTAATGTTGGTATTGGATTTCCTGTTCACAGTGACAGTCAGATTGATTCAGTTATCAATTCTCTCAAAAATTATCCCCAGTTTCTTATTGGTATGCAAGCTGAAGGAAGGGAATGGCTGAATAATTTTTCAAAAGAATCAATAGCCAAATTTGATTATGTTTTCACTGATGCCATGACCTTTACCGATGCCAAAGGAAGAAGGAACAGGATATGGATACCTGCCGAAACATGGATAGATAATGAAGAAGATTTTATGAATTATCTTGTAAATACGATCGTTAAAATATTAAGTACAGAACCGATTAACATGTATGTGAACCCGACTTATTTACCTGCCCAGATGGCTGACAGGTATGATTATTTCTGGACTGATGAAAGGATGGACAGGGTAATTAAAGCAGCAAAGGATCATAATATAGCCATTGAAATAAACAACAGGTTTAAAATTCCTTCTGCAAAATTTATAATGAAGGCAAAAAATGCCGGGGTTAAATTCACGGTCGGGACAAATAATATGGATTCAAATTTCAGTGGTGCTGCTTATGCCATTGAAATGATAAATAAATGTCATCTTACTCCGGCAGATTTTTACCAGCCTGTCAATAAAAGACAGAATGGAAAACTTTGATTTACTAAGATCTTTAAAGTTTCCTGCCAGGATAATTCTTGGTTTGACTGTGCATGAATACTGTCATGCTTTAGTTGCCATATGTGTGGTGATTCAACCTCAAAAGAACAGGGCCGTGTTACTCTTAATCCGTTAAAGCACATTGATCCTCTTGGCTTTATAATGTTAATCTTTGTCGGATTCAGGCTGGGCCAAACCAGTTCAGTTTAATGAGCAAAATCTCAGAAATCCCAGGACTGACGTTATTAAGATAGCATTGGCCGGACCTGTGTCGAATTCTGTCCATGCCATGCTGCTTTCCATTTTGTTTTCCCTGACTCTCATCTTCTGCAATAAATCATACATCTACCGGAATCCAGATTCTATCTGATGTTTTCATTTATGCTATTTATATAAACTGGGGACTTTTTATTTTTAATCTCATCCCATTGCCTCCTCTTGACGGATCCCACCTTTTGTTATCTCAGTTCAGGAGATATCCGGCATTGTACAATGGATTATATAAATATGGTTCACTTGTCCTGTTCGGATTAATTTTAATGACTTTCCTTACCAAGATAAATGTCTTCCCTATCTGGCCGGTTATACAATTTCTTGGCCACGGTTTTCTTTCCCTGGTTGGCTACAGGTAACTATTAAATTGAAATGAATTATAATACATTGTCGAGACGTCCCAATTGGGTGTCTTTATCCATTTATATTTATCATGAGATTCATTGTGATATTAATTCTGCCCAATCACCCGCCAGGAATATCATAAATATTTCACAGAAAAATTTGAAATGAGGTTAAAACATATTATCTTGCAGAAAATAAGAGCGTTGTGAGGTTTTTATATATAATATTATTCTCACTTATGCTAAAATATTCTGGTCCCCAGATTGATAAATTTGTTGCTGCCAGAAATGATATGGTCAGGTATCAGATCTCTGGCAGGGGAATAACCAATAATCTTGTATTGCATGCCATGGGAAAAGTTCCCCGTCATCTTTTTGTATCCCCGGAATATGAGAATGATGCTTATGGAGATTATCCTCTGCCAATTGGTTATGGACAGACCATTTCTCAACCATATATTGTCGCATATATGACAGATGTCACCAGGCCAGATAAAAAAAAGAAAGCATTGGAGATAGGAACAGGCTCAGGGTACCAGGCAGCAGTTCTTGCAGAAATAGTTGACTCAGTCTATACAATAGAAATTATTCCTGAACTGGCAGATGAATCACGATTAAGACTTAAAAATCTGGGATACAATAATGTTGAGGTAAAGGCCGGTGATGGATACGATGGATGGCCCGGACATGCACCATTTGATATTATAATTGTTACTGCTGCAGCTGAGGAAATTCCACGTCCGCTCATTGACCAGCTGGCTGAAAACGGAAGCTTGTAATACCAGTCGGAGAACCGGGCTCAGTGCAGGATCTGATTTTACTTGTCAGGAAGAAAGGGAAAATAGAAAGGGAGCATCTTACAATGGTGAGGTTTGTCCCGTTTAAAAGATCAAAGAATTAGTCATGATATCTCAGGTTCAGAAGTGACTGTTTACCTGCTAATTAAGATTAATTTATTAAATAAAAAGAGACAAATTCCGGTTGTCTCTTTTTTGGTGATTCCGGCGCGATTCGAACGCGCGACCCACAGCTTAGAAGGCTGTTGCTCTATCCAGCTCAGCTACGGAACCTTTTTCCGGCTGCAAAATTACATTTTTTTTCAATTTCTGCAACCTTAATTGTGTAAGACATTCTTTTTTCATTTAAAAGAAGCAAGGACCACGAAGTCCTCTTTGCGCCTTTGCGTCTTTGCGAGACATGAATATTAATTACCTGTGAAATAAGCAAGTATGGCTATATCATCAGTTACTTTTCATGAAATTTACCAGGCCTTTTTTGTCGATTATCTGCTTCAGCTTATCAGGTAATGGTTCAAAAGTAAATACCCCGGAGCCTACAAATATTTTACCATCGCTAAAATCGATATTTACCTTATCTCCAGGCTTGTAAGCTTCAACCGCCTCTTTATGCACTATAAGTAATAAACCCTGGTTAATTGACGATCGGTAAAAGATCCTGTTTACCGATTTTACTATAACAGCTTTAATACCCAGAAATGCAAGTCCTACTGCAGGATGCTCTCTTGAACTGCCGCAGCCAAAATTTTCCCCTGCAATGATAATATCGTCATTTTTCACATTTTTGCTGAACTCAGGATCAAAATCGGCAAAGAGCAATGGCGTTATTGCCGGAGGATCTGAACTTAATATATTATAGGTATGCTTACCTGCGAACATCTGATCAGTATTCAGATTATCAACGTCAGCATAATTCCATACAGAACCGATTCTTCTGTTTTCACCCGGCTTGATTTCAAAGGTCTTGCTTTGTGCAATTTTATATGGATACTTTTCATTGCCGGGGATCTCCCGGGGATCTGTAATTACACCTGTCAGAGAGGAATGAGCAACTGTTGCAGGAGAAGCAAGATAAATCTTCGCTTCTTTGTTACCCATCCTGCCAGGAAAATTACGATTTGCAGTGGAAATTACATTATGACCGTTTGCCGGTATTCCCTGACCGGTTCCAAGGCATGGCCCGCAGGATGGCGTGAGAACATTAGCTCCTGCTTCGATGAAAACAGTGATAATGCCCTCTTCAATAGCCTGAAGAAATATCTTTGATGATGCTGGAATAATATGAAGCTGAAAACCTGTCTTGATCTTTTTGCCTTTCAGGATTCGGGCAGCAATCCTCATATCCTCTATCCTCCCGTTAGTACAGGTTCCTATAAGTCCTTCATGAATTGGCGTTCCTGCTGCTTCCGACACTGATTTTATGTTATCCACATTATGAGGAGCAGCTACAACCGGGAAAACCTGGCTAAGGTCAATATTTATCTCATTAAAGTACTTTGCACCTTCATCAGCCCAGATTCCGCTTGTCTTTTCTCCGTAAAATTTCTCAAGTATTTCATCAGCAGGGAAAACAGCATTTTTTGCACCCATTTCTGAAGCAAGGTTTGCAATAGTCATCCGGTCAGAGATAGTAAGGGTTTTAACTCCATCACCATGGTACTCAATTGACATATAGTTTGCACCTGCTGACCCGATCATTCCAATTATCCATAATGCAAGATCCTTTGCCGATACGTCTTCTTTCAATCTTCCCGAAAGTGAAATTTTAACAGATTCCGGCACCCTGAACCATGTCTCTCCTCTTTTCCAGATTCCAGCTGATTCAGTACGGTCGATACCGGCTGCCATGGAGTTGAAAGCTCCTGCCGTCGATGTATGGCTGTCGCTTCCAACGATCAGCATACCCGGTTTTGCGTGATATGACATTATCTGATGACATATTCCTTTACCGGCATCATAGAACTTTTTAATGCCCTGCTGTTCGACAATGTCCCTTATATCCTGATATTGAGTTGCCAGTTTTGCATCAGCAGGAGGAGCGTTATGATCAAGAACAACAAGCATCTGGTCAGGATAAGCTACATTATTTCCTTCCATTTTCCGGAATGTTTTATATATGCTCGCGGTATTGTCATGAGTCATAATAATATCAGGCCTTGCAAATACTATCGATCCGGCCGGAGCATTAAATATCTTTTCAGCAAATGTTTTTGGATTCATAATCATATCATTGAATTATAAAATTTGAATAACTGGCATAACACCTCAAAGGCATAACGTTTAATTCAAAATTATATTTGAATTTTATCTGCCAAGTAAGCCACCTCTCTGATAAACCTCAAACTGAACATCTGAGAATGGTTCAGCATTGAAAATCTTTTTATTTCTCAGGTTCTCAATTTGTCCGGTTTTAAAATTGACTCTTATGGTATCTCCATTCATTAAATCCATGTCAGCCAATTCATTGCAAATAAGTATCGGGAATGCTGCATTAATAGCATTTCTTTCATAAATAGCTCCAAAAGATTCCGCAATTATTGCCTGTATCCCGAGAGCAGGAAAACAGTCTACTGCCTGTTGCCGTGAGCTGCCGCAACCAAAGTTTTTCCCGGTAATGACGATATCGCCTGGCTCAGCTTTTTTTCGAAAAATCTTCAAAACCATTTAAGTTGTCAAATGTGTACTGCCCCATTTCTTTTGAGTCAGTGATGGAAAGGTACCTGTTATGAAAAATCATATCGGTATCAATATTATCCTTTGAGATTAACCATATTCTTCCTTCTATGATATAGTTTTTTTCACGCTCTTTTTCTTGAAGATGAGTATGCATCTCAACTTTTTCGATCTTTTTTGGTGTCGCAAACAATAAAGGCTTTTCAGGTATCGTATCGGGTGTGGAAATGCATCCTGCCAAAGCTGATGCTGCAACTATTTCAGGTGATGCAAGGTACACACTTCCTTTTCCCTGCTTTCCCGGGAAATTTCTGTTTCCGGTACTTATAGTTACTTCTCCCTGACCATTCTGGCCTACCTGTCCTGCTGCACAACCAGCACATCCTGCATTAGATACGAGAGCACCGGCATTTTTAAAAATTTCTATCAGTCCTTCGTCAAGACATTGTTTCCAGATTTCATCTGTTGCCGGAACTATTTTGAGCACTACTCCAGGTGCTACCTTCCTGTTTTTAAGGATTTCAGCTACCTTATGCATATCACTCATCCTTCCGTTAGTGCAGCTTCCGATAAATGCCGAATCAATTTTCTTTCCTATAACATCTTTCACATTTACTGTATCATGAGGTTCTCCTGGACGTGAGACCATAGGTTTAAACTTTGTCACATCTATTGTGAATCTTTTATCATAATTGGCGTCAGGATCAGCAAAAACAGGTTCAAATTTTATTTTCGATTTCTTTGAACAGTAGTCAACAACTGATTTGTTTGGAGGGAAAAGAACAATTATAGCTCCCATTTCGGTTGCCATAGAGGAAATGGTTATTCTGTCATCAAGATCCATGCTGTCAACAGAAGGGCCGTACATCTCTATTGAATATCCAAGGAGAGTATTTGCTCCGAATATATTAAGAAGATTGAGAACGATATCTTTTGAACTTACGCTGAGCGGAATTTCACCTTCAAAAATAATTTTTACTGATGATGGTATTTTAAACCAGACTTTACCATTATGCCATGCAGCAGCAATATCCATATCGCCCATTCCCTGGCCGAAAGCTCCTATTGCGCCAAGTATATTTGCATGTGAATCAGTCGAAACGACAGTAGATCCCGGGTAGGCATATCCATCTTCAACGAGTACATGAGTCCCTATGCCTGCATCTATATCAAACACCCTGATTCCATGCTCCCTGGCAAAGAGCCTGCATATATGCTGATTGACTGCATATTTCTGGTCTGAACCTGTTGGATTACAGTCAAATGTGAAAAAAGTCTTAGCCGGATCATCTATGGTCAGGTCAAAATCTTTTATGTTCCTGACCACATTGGCACCACCGAAATCGCGTGCAACTCTCAGGTCAATTTCAATATCCATAATTTCTCCAGGATGTACAATTTCATGTTTTGAATGTGAAGAAAGAATTTTTTCAAGCAATGTCATTGACATATCTTTAATTTTTAAAGTCAAAAAAAATTATTAAAAAATTACAGGATACTATTTAAATTGCGCCCTGAAATCCCGTGGAGAAACACCTTCAGTTTTACGGAATTGCTTGTTGAAATTGGAGATACTGGAAAAGCCACATTCCAATGCAATATCATGTACAGGGTATTCTGTTTCCCGCAGAAGATAACATGCTTTATTTGTCCTCACGCGGTTGAGATATTCGATAAAGCCTGCACCGCTGTTCTTCTTAAAATATCTGCTGAATGCAAAAGGGCTCATCTTTGCAATTTTTGCAATTATTTCAAGAGGAATAGATTTGAAGTAATTTTCCCTGATATATGTATAGACATCTGACATTCTTTTGTTGCCTCTTTCGTCGAAAGCGAGCTTGTAGTTTTCTGAGCAAAGACATGCTCTGTTGTTTGAGGAACATAATATCTTAATGACATTGAAAAAGTCAATAATTTTATCAATACCTTTATTATTGATCATTTGCACAAGATATTTTTCAGCTAATCTGGAATCTTCCACTGAAAAGGCAATTCCCCGCTCAGCTTCAGTCAGCAATTCTTTAAAAGAATGCATTTCATGCTGCGACAGCAATGGTTCACCAATTGATTCAATTTTAAAATTGACTATAATACCATGATTCTCGGGAAGTGTGTTGTTTTGCATGTAATAATTCCAGCAATGCGGAATATTGCCTGCAATCAGTACCATATCGTACCTGTCAAATAATTCCACACTGTCGCCGACAATTCTGGTTCCGTTGCTTTTAATATTCAGGACTAGTTCATATTCAGGATGGAAATGCCATACTCCTACTGTATTGTTGATGTATGCAGCTCTGAATCCGCCACCATCATCGTATTGTATTTTTTCAAGTTCAGCAACCATGGCAAAAGGTATCTAATTCAATCGGATACTATAAAAATAATTAATATTTTCCCAATTTTCAGCAAGTGTATTATATATTTTTTTTGAAGATAAATTTGATTTTATCAATTTTTTATCTAAATTTGTTGCAAGCTCATGCTATTGGTATTAAGAGGAGATGAGCAAGGGTTGGGAGTGAAAATCAACAGGATTGTATTGCAGACATTGACTTTCACATCAGGAACCTGAGGAATAGCGCCAGCTAACCATGGTTCCATCCTTTTATCAGACAGTAGACACGGGAATTATCTCATTAATAAAGCCCGCTCCTGATTCTCACAACCACCCTTCCTCCTCTTATTTTTTTTGTCTGTACTCAAAATCCTTTTAAAAAAATAGTCTGTATACTTTTCATTCTCGCAGAACTTAAATCCAGAAATTTCTCATCTGAATTTTAATTTTCTTCATTCATAATTCGTTGATCCTCTATTTATTTAACTCAAAAAAATTGACTGACTAAATAAAAAGAAGAAGACCTCAGACGTGAGCATCAGGTAAATTGAATTTTGTGAAAAAAATAAACTATCTTTGATTACTTTCAGTAAAGGGGGCTGAACCTGACATTAATATAAATAAGCTGTATAGAGTACGATGAAGACCTATATCAGAAGGAGGGAAAAGAACAATCAACTTGTTGTCTTCTATGGAGGTTGGGGAACAGATGAAAATGTATTTACTCCATTGTGTAACGATGAATTTGATTTTATTCTTTTCTATAATTATTCTGCCGATGAAGCGCTTGTTCTTCCGGAAATGAAGATATATGACAAAATTACTCTTATTGGCTGGTCTCTTGGCGTTTGGGCTGCTGAATATCTCTCTCCGAAGACAGGCATTAAACCTGATTTGACAATTGCAGTAAATGGCACCCCCGTTCCCGCTGATGACATGTATGGAATTCCCTTGAATGTATTTGAAGGTACACTAAATAACATTACAGAGGAAAACATAGATAAATTCTATCTCAGGATGTTTGGTGACAAGAAATCCTACCAGACAAACATCGACAGAATTCCTCACAGAACCCTGAAATCGTTGCAGGATGAACTCAGGTGGTTATACAATCGCATTATGGAACAAAAAGAACCTGGTTTCAGATGGGATTATGCTGTTACCAGTGAAATAGATCGGGTTTTTCCATCAAAAAACCTGGAAGGGTATTGGGAAAAGGAAAAGAATACAAAAAATATCGTTTTGCAACTTCCTCATTACCTGTTCAATGAATGGAAATCATATACTGATTTTATAAGTTTTGTTGAAAATTACTATAACAAAAATAAAATATAGAGGTTGTCTCAAAAGTTATTTTTAACCGCAAATTCCGATAGCTATCGGGACTTTGTGTCCTTTGTGAATATATTTTGTGCCCTTTGTGGTTAATGGATTTCTGCTTTTGAGACACCATCTAAAAATTAAATGTCTTTAATAAGGATATTGGCATCTGATTTGGCTATAAGATTATCGAATTTTTCCAGCATAGATATTATTTTCTCATAATCTTTATTTCTAATGACCATAATCTGCTCGATACCTTTTTTATCGAGACGTGATAACACGAAGCTCACAGTGAGACGGTTCACATCCAATGCCGGTTGATATAATCTCTCCTTCTCTTCATTTTCATGAATTATTGAGACCAGGTCAGCGTTGCTCAGATCAGCAAGTATATCTCGTGCAAGTCTGACAGGTATTCTGAGATTTCCCGCGATGTATTCGGCACTTATCGGCTTCTCGCCCAGGGTAAAATTGCGGATAATCATATGCATTATCATCAAAACTAGTGCGCGCTTCTGATAGTTGCTTATGTTTAAAGCCTCAGATTCAAGTTCATACCGCGATACATTCTGGTTAGCAAAAGATATCTCAGCTCCCAGAAGCACCACTATCCAACTTGTCTGCATCCATATTATGAAGAGGGGCACAGCTGCAAAACTGCCATATATTGCATTGAGCTTTGTTATCCCAAACTGAAGATCTATATACAGCCATTGAATCCCCTGAAGTATTGTTCCCGAAATTATCCCTGATATCAGCGCAGGAGAGAATTTTACCTTAGCATTGGGTATTACGATGTAAAGCGCTGTCAGAGCTACCCAGGTTAAAAAATATGGAGAAAATTTGACCAGAAAACTGATTACAGGTTTAAAAAAGTCAAGGATCGGTGCATTATTCATATAATCAGGAAGCTTCGTACTGATAAACAGAGTAATGCTACTTGAAAGAACAAGAAAAATTGGAGCAATAAGCATTATTGTCAGGTAATCGGTAAATTTTCTATGCCACGGCCTGGGGACTCTGATCTGCCAGATATGATTGAATGAGCTCTCAATATTATTAAGAAGCGACATCACTGACCAGAAAAGAATTATTACTCCAATACCAGCCATATAACCTCCGCTTGTTTTCTCAATAGCAGACCTGGCACTCTGCAGAAGCCATTGAAGAACTTCCTGTTCAGTCTGGAATTTAACTATTAAAAGTTGTTCCAGTTTTAAATCGAGATTAAACCCTTTGGCGATTGCAAACGCTATTGCTGCAACAGGTATTACCGATAGAAGTGAATAAAATGTCAGGGCAGAAGCCCTGAACTGGACTTTGTCATTTGAAAATCCTCGTGCAGCAAGGACTATAATTCTTAATTGTTTAAATACGAATGTCTTACCTTTCGATATTTCTGAAAGAGGAGTTTGCCAAATTGCTTCATTCAGTTTTCTTAACAAGTCCAGAATCCATTTGACAGGATTTGCCATACTATTATATTTGTATTAAAATCAGTAGGTTAATTGTAAAAACTGCTCTCAAGTCCAAAGATACGAAATCCCTGAGGGCAGGAAATGGAATAGAGTAAAAATAATTGCTATTTTCACATCGAAAATACAACTCAGCATGAAAGTTGAAATACTTGAGTTTATAAACGGGTCACGATCTGCAAAAGGAGTAGCTGTCATTATTGATGTATTCCGGGCCTTTTCAGTGGCGTGCTATGTCTATGATGCCGGTGCTGCGAGGATAATTGCTACTTCTGAAGTTTCACAGGCATTCCAGTTAAAGAAACATTATAAGAACTCGGTTCTTGTTGGCGAAAGAGACGAGAAAAAAATTGAAGGTTTTGACTTTGGAAACAGTCCTACGGAAATAATAAAAGCCGATTTGTCAGGGAAAACTGTAATTCATACAACAACAGCAGGTACGCAGGGGTTAATAAATGCTGTCAATGCTGATGCAATTCTGACAGGCAGTTTTGTCAATGCAGCAGCAGTTGTTAAATATATTAAATCTGTTGATCCTGAGTATGTTTCGCTGGTCGCAATGGGATACAGGGCAACTGATTCAGCTGAAGAGGATCTACTGTGTGCAGAAATGATAGCCCGTGAATTAAAAAATGAAAATCTATACCGGAAAGCAGATTATCTGATCTTCAATATATATAAGGTAAGCGATTCTTTCATCCGGCAAACATTGAATTTTCTCCTCCGACATATTTTTTTCTCTGTACCATGGTAAACAGGTTCGATTTTGTGCTGAAGGCTACCAAAAGATATGATGGAAATGTTGATTTGATGAAAATAGAATTACAATCGATTAATAATCAAATTATAACATAAATTAAATCAAAAAGCAGTTACTACGAATTGTCGTTTCAAAACATTTCACAAGCTAACTTCGCAGATAATTTATATTGCTGATTACAAAATCGCTAGATAACAGGTAGTATGTTTTTTCGTGTAGAATCTCGCGGAAATGTACAAAACATACTCATCTTATAGAAACCAAATAGTAAAAGTGATATATTACTGGAGTCGAGTCTGATCTCCATTTTATCACGATATCTTATAAAAATTGCAGCCAATATACGGTTCAGCCCGAAGTATTTTAGTTTATTATAATACCTCAGTATTACTATAGTTTCGGAAAAGGTCCTTTTGTCGGTGACTTTATCATAAAGCACGCTAAGATTTTCAATTCCCAGTTTGGTCTGTTAAGAAATTCCCTGTTTGATTCAAGCCCTTCATGCATTAGTCCATTATCGATATGAAGAACATTCATCCCTGCTTTTTTCAACTGATAACCAAGAAGTGTATCTTCATGTCCGTATTGTTTCAGCTCTTCATCGAAACGAATTTTTGAAAACACAGATTTTTCAATAAGAACATTAAAAGTTGAAAATGAGGCATGTGGATGTTTATTTCTTTCAGCTGCGCTTTTTTGTTCTCTCCATTTTCCATACTTCCATCTTAATAATTTATCAGGATCACCGGGTGCACTATCATGATATAGTGATCCACCGCAGATAACTTTGGCTGTATTAATAAATGGAAGCCATTTCAGGAAATATGCTTCCGCTGTTCCGGGAAGCATTACATCAGCATCAATAAAAAGCAAAAAATCACCTTTTGCTTCAAGTGCCAGCCTGTTTCTTATAGCAGCTCTTCCAATGTTCTTGTCAGAAGAGATCACCTTTACATTGTCAGCTTCAAGCGAGTGATATTTTTCCCGGTACTCTGCCGAGGTACCATCATCCCCCGATTACAATTTCATAAAATTCAGGAACTTTGCCTATAGCATTTTTCATGATATGAACCAATGCAATAATATCATAATCGAATACAGGAATCA
>CAVVGP010000158.1:0-23116 GCA_963747625.1 uncultured Bacteroidales bacterium
TGTCCAAGATAAAAAATATCTCTGATTTCTGATTCAGATAATCAGTCAATTAACTTGTAAAAGTTTTAAAATCATAGAATGATCCCACTAATTGTTCTCAGAATAAATCTAACTGGATTTGCCCGGGTGGTGCTTTATCCTGCAAAAATGGATGGTTTAACCACTCAAACAGATCAATCTTAACAAACAGGTTAAGCCGGATAAATCCGACCATGTTAGACATATGCCACTTGTATAAAGCTTTCGTTTTCAGGACAGATAATAACAAAATGGTAATCAACGCCGACCATATTTGGATAAGAACTGCATTTTCAGAAGTCCCGATGAATGATTTAATCTTGAGATTCTGTTTGACCAGTCTGAAAGCATTATGTAAAGCTTTACATAATTTTTTTTATGGAAAGCAAAAGATTATGCAAAGTACTGTACATATGAATTAAGATAAGCTTATCGAGATCAATCATTAACATGCTTTAGTTTTACATAAACACTTTATATAAATATTATTGCTTTTTTTAATTCTGGCAATGTTGCCAGAACTAAAAGCAGTAATATGAAACAATATCAAACAGTAGAAGAACTGATGGATAGCTGCGTTCAATATTTTGAGCAGCAATCCTATTCTCCGCTCAGAATTGATCGTTATAAGTTTTTATGGAAAAGCAAGCTGATTCCGTTTATGGTTCAAAAATCATTTTTGTATTATGATCCTTCGGTTGGAGAAGAGTATATCTGCTCTAATATAGCCGGAAGCATAGTCACTCCTTATGAACGGGACATAATAAGAAGTGTAAATGTATTGAATGAGTTCCAGGAAAAAGGGACAATCAGCAAAAGGCATTGCATACCTATTAAGCGGGAGTTATCCGGCCAGGTAGGTCTGTTAATGGATAAATTTCTTTTGTATTTGGAGTCATTGCGCCGTAACAGAATTACGATTTCAGATCACCGATTATATCTTTCCAGATTCCTTTTCTATCTGGAGAGTAAACAGGTTTATGCTATTGAAGAAGTCAAGGAAGAATACATTCTGTCCTTTGTGTCTACTCAGACTAACAATCAAATAGGTATAGTATCTACCATCAGATTCTTCTTTAGATTCTTATATGAGGAACGCATCATACAGTTTGATTTATCCGCAGTCCTTCAACATTACAAGTGGGTCAAAAGAGAAAAATTACCCTCTGTATATACCGCAAATGAGGTATTCCAAATAGAATCATCCATACATAGAGAGGATGCTACCGGTAAAAGAAACTTTGCCATAACCTTATTGGCCTCCCGCTTAGGGTTAAGAGCATCAGATATTGCTCACCTGACTTTCGGCAACATTGATTGGGAGAATAGCACAATTACATTATCCCAATATAAGACCGGGGAAAAAATTGAACTTCCTTTGCTGGTCGATGTAGGGAAAGCCATTATCGATTATCTGAAATATGGCCGCAAAAGATCAGCGTCACCAAAGGTTTTCCTTTATACCCGGGCACCCTTTACAGCCATGACAAACAATGCCGTTGCAGGCACGCTTGGCCATATAGTAGATGTGTCCGGTGTTGATACAACCGGCAGGAAGCATGGGGCACACTCTATGCGTCATAGTCTGGCCAGCCGTTTCCTGGAGAACCAGGAATCAATACCTGTTATCTCCGAGGCTTTGGGACACCAGAGTACCACCACCACCATGTCTTACCTTAGAATAGATGTGGAATCTTTGCGCAAATGCGCATTGAACGTTCCTCTTGTGGAACCATCATTTTACGAGCAGGAAGGAGGCGCCTTCTATGAATAAGTTCAATTACGGCAGCATCTATGCGCCTTACTTCAAGCAGTTTATAGTTATAAAGAAAGGTCTTGGTTACGTGTCGTTGCGAACTGAGTGGGTCTTCCTTGAGTTTGATAAATTCTTTATAGACAATCATATAACAACCTTTGGAATAACCAGGCAACAAGTTGAGGAGTGGCGAGCTACCAGAATAAACGATGCGCCATCCACAATTTGCACCAAATACTCCATCCTGTCACAGTTTTGTAAGTATATGTGCAAAGTTGGTTATGACTGTTATATCCCCAGAATACCTGCTAATCCTACCAGAAACAGCTTTACACCTCACATCTTCACTAACCGTGAAATGGCAGATATCTTCCAAGCCTGCGATAATATGCGATTGTATGACAAGCACATGTCCACCATACTGTTTATTGTACCGATCATTATCCGTCTGTTGTACGCGACCGGTCTTAGAATAAGCGAAGCCTTGTCCTTGAAGAACAGGGATGTGGACTTTAACCGGCGATTGTTAAATATTAGAAAAAGCAAGAATGGGGAAGAACGTATTGCTCCCATGTCTGATGCCTTAGAAGAGGTGCTGAAACAGTACCTGCATTATCGGGATCGGATGCCAATACCCCGTATCAATGATACCAACGGGTACTTCTTTGTGTCCCCTAACGGAACAAACTGTCGTCAAGGCAGTGTATATAACTGGTTCAGGAAGGCACTCGCCATATCAGGCATCCCGCACACAGGAGATCATCAGGGTCCTCGTGTTCACGATTTTCGGCATACCTTCGCGGTTCACTCTCTTGTGCAGATGGCTAAATCCGGACTGGATCTTTACTACTCATTACCTTTACTGTCAACTTTCCTGGGGCATAAATCATTAGGCGCGACCGATCAATACGTCAGGCTTACTGCGGAAATGTATCCTGATCTCCTTAAAGACGAAAAGGGTATTGGCACTTACGTTTTTCCTAAATCCAATAATCTGGCATACGATGGAAACGACTGACTTTGCAAAATATCTCAGCGCTTTCCTGACCAGGTATCTTGCGGGAGAGCGCAACTACAGCCCAAATACCATCTTGGCTTACAAGGATACTTTTGTTCAGTTCATAACCTTTATGAAAGAAAGGAAAAACATTGAAGTACAAAAGCTGACCCTTGAATGCATAACCAAGGACGTTGTCATCGACTTTCTTGACTGGATACAGGTAAACAGGCATTGCAGCAATGCGACGCGGAATTACCGTCTTGCCGCTCTGCGTTCGTTCTTCTGCTACATGCAATACGAAAATCCCGAAAGGATGTATGAATGGCAAAAAATACTATCCATAAAAGTTAAGAGGCACGAGAAACAGAGCATTAACTACCTGACAACTGACGGCATTAAGCTTATTCTTGAACAGCCGGATCAAAGCATCAAAAGCGGTCGCCGCAATCTTGCAATGCTTGCACTGATGTATGACAGCGGTGCGAGGGTGCAGGAAATAATAGATCTTACCCCGTCCTCTGTCAGACTTGACAATCCCAGCATTGTAAAATTATTTGGTAAGGGCCGCAAGGCCAGAATTGTACCATTACAGGAAGAGCAGACCGTGTTCCTGAAAAAATATATGCAGGAAAATAATTTACTGGAGCCATATTCCAACCAGTATCCGCTGTTTTCAAACAACAGGAAGGAAAAGCTTACACGTGCCGGTGTGGCCTATATCTTGAATACTTATGTGACCCTTGCCCGGAAAATCAATCCGCTTATTATACCTGAAACGATCAGTTGCCACTCTTTACGCCATTCAAAAGCCATGCATCTTCTGCAGGCTGGTGTGAATCTGGTATACATAAGGGATCTTTTAGGACATGTATCGGTTCAGACTACGGACGTATATGCCCGTGCTGACTCCAGACAAAAAAGGGAAGCTTTTGAAAAGGCCTATGTTGACCTTAATCCCAATGCTGCTAAAACAAAAATCTGGGAAAAGGACGGCAATCTGTTAGAATGGTTGAAAAGTTTAAAAAAGTAACAAAGTATTTATGCAAAGTGGTTTTGTAAAGTAAAAAGATTAATAGATTGATTATGAGGATACTTTATGATGCTACTTTGCATAATCTTTTGCTTTCCATAAAAAAAAGTCTCTATCTCCCAGCGATATCGGTACAATTCGCTTATAGTATTACTCGTCCAGGTGAAGTTATTCGTTAATAATGTAATTATCTCCCCGGTTTCAGGATCAGTTACCTTCACCAGACGTAATCGTTTTTTATACTTTTCTTTGGTTTGCTGTCCAATAAGCAAAATTTGATAATCACTAACAATGTTTTCTGATTCATTCGGTAGTGCCAGCAGCTTAACAATGTCACAATCTATATTGCTTTTGGCTCTTGTAACAAAAAACACTCCGTTGCTGTCCAATTCCCGAAGAAAATTAAAATCAAGATATCCTCTGTCGATTGCCAGTATACTGCCTTTTGGGAAAGTCAGCTTTTCAGCGATTTCAATATCACTGGTTTTCCCATCTGTCATTCGTATAAAGACCGGAAGACAGCTATCGTAATCAAGAACGGTATGTATTTTAATGGCACCTTTCATTTTCCTGTAATATGCCCAATCAAACAGGCTTAAACACAGTGGGATCAGAGTAGAATCAAGGATAAAGAGCTTCCTGTTGAGTCTTAATCTATTAACCTTTACCTTAAACTCTTTAAAAAGACTGAAGTAAACATCACGGAAAAAAGTCCAGCCCCTGTGAGCATTAATGTAGCTTATAGAAGATTTTGAAGGGGCTCTGCTTACTCCCAAATGGCTCAGGTTACCGGTAGCACTTCTTAATCCAAAACTGATGTCCCGTATACTCTGACAGTTACCAAACTGACAATATAGCATTGAAACAAGATGTGTCCAGGAGTTTATTCCTTTAGAATTAAAGTCAGAATCGTGTTCATCAACATTTTTGTGAATAATATCTCTGGGAATTAGTCTGATTATCTGAGCGAAAATGGATAAATTTGTCTTCATGAGCGGTAGGTTTTGAGGCGTAATAAACTTAACAGTAAATGCTAAGTTTTCCAACCGCTCTTTTTTTATTCGGTTTTACTTATTTTGGACAGACCTGATTTCAAATGCTATAAAGTTCACTAAGCGAAACGGAAAAGTTGAGATAAGTGGAGTTATAAGAAACAGGGGAGTGGAAATAGCTGTATCAGATAACGGAATCGGTATGACCAAAGAAATCATGGCAAAGCTCTTCAGAATTGACGCAAATCTTTCAACTCGGGGAACTGAGAATGAAAGAGGTACAGGCCTTGGATTATTTTTATGCAAGGAATTTGTCAGCCGGCATGGTGGAACGATATGGGCCGAAAGTGAAACAGGTAAAGGAAGTATTTTTAAAATTATTCTTCCTTCAGGAAAAGATCATCTCTAAAGTCATTTCTTTGATAAGGCAAACAATATTAAATCTTTTATTAAGCTGCCCAATGACTTCTAATTTCATTTTATAAAGAGAAAATTGGTTAAAAATTCTATATCTTTAAAAATCTGAAATCTTACTACTATTCTGGTCTAATACTTTAAGAGACGGTGGTTGTGTCATATAATTTTAAATTAAGCCGAAATAATTTTTTATTCCGGTATTTTGTGATATTGTTACTAAGTTTTACCGTATTATCGGGCGCCTATTGTCAGAAACAGTATTCAAAATTCTATCACCTCACTGTAAATGATGGTCTCTCGAGTAACCGCATAAGATGTATTTATAAAGACACTAAGGATTATTTATGGATTGGCAGTGATGTGGGGCTGGACAGGTATGACAGTTATCAGGTAAAGAAGTACAGATACAATAAAAATATTCCAGGATCGATCAGCAGCGATATATTAACCTGCATATATGAAGACCGTGAAAAAAATCTCTGGTTTGGTACATACGATGGCTTGAATTTGTATAACCCGTCAAAGGATAATTTCAAAGTTTTTAAAAAAAACAGTTCCAATAGCAACAGTTTGAACAGCAATTGTATTACTGGTATTGTTGAGGATAAGAAGGGAAATCTTTGGATTGTGACAGACGGTAGTTGTCTTAACAGGTGGGATCCTGAAAATCAGAACTTTGTCAGGTATCCTTTTGAAACCCAAAGGCATAATTTATCAGTTCGACCATCCAGGATGGCTGCCGTTGATTCAAAAGGATTTATCTGGATAGGTTCATTAAGCCCAGGCATAACACGTTTTGACCCTGAAAAAGGTTTGTTCAGGAAATTTGATGACCCGGCAGTTAAAGTAGGTACCTATAGTTATAAAAGCCTCTATATTGATCGGCATGACAAAACATGGATTGCTACCGACGGAATAGGATTTTTTTCTTATGATCCACAGCAGGACAAGTTTGAACATTTCGGATTAGAAGACAAAGGAAAAGGAACTAACCTGAATTTCATCCTCGATATTATTCCTGAAGATGACCGATATTTGCTGCTTGCTGTCGATCAGGGAGGAATAAACCGTTTCGACAAGCTGACAAAAACATTTTCATATATAATGTACGACAGCAGGAATGATGAAGGCCTTAACAATAATGGAATATGGTGCTTCCACAGGGACAACGATGGAGTTCTTTGGGTTGGTACCTCTGGCGGAGGAATAAATTATATTAATCCTAAAGAAGACAGGTTTAAATTATTCACACATAACGGTATTAATGCCACATCATTATCTTACAGTTTTGTAGGCAGTTTATTTGAGGACCATGAAGGATTGATATGGATAGGTACTGATGGAGGTGGAATTAATGTATATGATCCGAAGACCGGGAAAATTAAGGTTTTTAAACATGAACCATCTGATCCCTACAGTTTAAGCGGAAATGTCATCAGAGGTATTGCTGAAGATAAAGATAATGATATGTGGATCGGAACGTGGGATGCTGGTCTAAACCGGTACGACAGAAAAACAGGCAGATTTTTCCACTATATGCCTGATGAGAAAAATTCTTCCAGTATCTCAGATAAAACAATCTGGAATCTTTTTATCGATCACAACAATAAATTATGGATAAGTGTCTATAATATTGGTATCGATTTATTTGATGTAAAAAAGGGTGTTTTTAAACGATTCAGGTACAACACTGAGGATACAGGCTCAATAAGCGGCAGCAATGGCTGGTTCTATTTTGAAGATCCGGGGAAAAATATGTGGATATGTACTCAGAATGGCTTGGATAAGTATGATAGTATATCAAATTCTTTTAAAGTTTATAATTTCCCCGATAATGATGTCGGCGCTTTTTATATTGATAAGTCAGGATATATTTGGGTGGGAACCAATACAAAAGGATTATTTAAATGCAATAAGGAAGGGACCATCATCAAATCGTACGATAAAAGCAATATTTTACCTAACAACAGGATTCAGGCAATAACTCAGGATAAAAAAGGCTTTATCTGGATTTCCAGCAATCTTGGAATCAGCAGGCTGGATCCTGAAACTGAGAATATCAGAGATTATTCAAAAGAGGATGGATTGCAGGGAGATCAATTCTATCAGCAGTCATTTCTTAAAACAAAAGATGGTGAATTATATTTTGGGGGATACAGAGGCCTTAACTCTTTTTTCCCAGACAGCCTTAAAGATAATGATTTAATTCCGCCCGTCTATATTACAGATTTTCAGATATTTAACAAAGAAGTTCCGGTTGGGGCCAATGGATCTCAGTTTCAGACTCATATAAGTGAAGCCAAAGAGATTAAACTGAAGTGGAACCAGTCAGTATTTTCATTCTCATTTGTAGCTATTAATTATATCCATCCTAAGAAAAACCAATATGCATATATCATGGATGGTTTTGAAAAAGAATGGAATTATACAGATGCCTCCCGCAGATATGTTACCTACACAAATCTTGACCCGGGCGAATATACTTTCAGGGTAAAAGCATCAAATAATGACGGTATCTGGAATGAAAAGGGAACCTCTTTGAAAATTATTATTTTGCCGCCATTGTGGAAAACATGGTGGTTCAAGATCATTGTCTTGTCAGCTTGCGTGTTTATTGTTTTTATGATTTTCACTTCGAGAGTGAGACAACTGAAAAAACAAAAGATACTGCTTGAAAAATCAGTAGCTGCTAAGACTGCTGAATTGAATGAACTCAACGCTTCAAAAGATAAATTCTTTTCCATAATTGCTCACGACCTGAAGAACCCCTTTAATACAATTATCGGTTTCAGCGAAATGATGAAAGAATCTATCAGATTGAATGATTCTGCAACATTTTACGAGTATACTGAAATGATAAATACTTCAGCAGTCCAGACTTTACGTTTGCTTGAAAACCTTCTTGAGTGGGCAAATTCACAGCGAGGGAAAATATCATTTACTCCGGTTCATTTTAATCTCCGTGAACTTGTAAAGGACGAGTTCACTATGATAGAAGATATGGCTGCTGGTAAAAACATTGAACTTAAGAGCTTTATAGGAGATACACTGACGATTGTCGCTGATAAAAATATGGTCAGGACCATACTCAG
Organism: uncultured Bacteroidales bacterium; assembly: GCA_963747625.1. Lineage (GTDB taxonomy): Bacteria > Bacteroidota > Bacteroidia > Bacteroidales > VadinHA17 > LD21. Next base: position 8,306 of record CAVVGP010000158.1, read on the forward strand.
GAATCTTATTACAAATGCTGTTAAGTTTACTCACAGAAATGGAACGGTAGAGGTGAATGCAAAAACAAACAAAAGTCATCTGGAAATTTCTGTCTCAGATAATGGTATCGGGATGTCAGAGGAAACCATTGCAAAACTTTTCAGGATCGATGCAAACCTGTCTACACGCGGTACAGAAAATGAAAGAGGAACAGGCCTTGGATTATTCTTATGTAAAGAATTTGTCGAAAAACATAAAGGAAGGATATGGGTGGAAAGTGTTGAGGGGAAAGGCAGTACTTTTAAAATTAATTTTCCATCAGATTTGAAAACTTCCTAAAAATGCAGTGAATTGATATTTGTTCAAAGAGATTTCCCTGCAGCTTCCTTATTCTAGAAATACCTGAAGTGATACAATCCGAAAATTGATTATTATGACTGAGTACTGGGAATCGCGTTTTAAAAATGAAGGAGCGATGTGGAAATTTGAACCATCTGTGTCTGCAATAAATGCTCTGGACCTTTTTAGAAAGCAAAAGATAAATAAAATTCTGATTCCGGGATTCGGATATGGAAGAAACGGGAAATTATTTATTGATAACTGTTTTATTGTCACCGGAATTGAGATTTCAGCTTCTGCCATCGAGTTGGCCCGTATCAACAGAATTGGATGTACAATTCATCATGGATCGGTGACCTCAATGCCATATGACAGCGAGAAATATGACGGAGTATTTTGTTACGCCCTGATACATCTTCTAAATAAAAAGGAAAGACGGAATTTTCTTTCATCCTGTTATAAACAATTGAATAAATATGGGCTGATGGTATTTGTTGTTGCATCAAAGGATTCAGGTTTATTTGGGTGGGGGAAATACCTCAGCAAAGACAGGTATGAAATTGCAAAAGGGTTAAGGACCTATTTTTATGATATGGATTCAGTTTTGAAGGAATTTACAGACTTTGGACTGACAGAATGCATGGATATTCAGGAGCCTGTAAAATTTGCAGAGGGAGAGGATCCTGTGAAGCTTATTTATGTACTTTGCAAAAAAAAATGACAAGGTCTGCTACGGATGTTTTTTGATATTCTGTGCTTCACAGGGACATAAAAGTGCTTGCAGAATTTGAATTTAAAGACTGATTCACCCTCAATTACAGACTTTACCGGAGAATTCTGATCGCTGTTTAATTTTAGAGAAGAAGGTTTCCCTGTAAGTGTTACTTACCGGAATTCTTTTGTCGGCAATCTGAATAACACCCCTTTCAACTGATTTGATTTTATCAAGTGCGACAAAAAAGGATTTATGAACCCGGCAGAATTTTTTTTGCCGGCCGGCTCTCTTCAATTTTTGAAAAACTCTGTAAAGTAATGATTTTCTTGTCTTTGCATATGATCCTGAGATAGTCTTTCGTTCCTTCGATATACAAAATCTAATCAAGGTCAATCCTCTCAAGGCGATATTCCGTTTTAACAAATATAAAATTCTCATTATCAGTAGTTTTGTTCTTGATATCAGTTTTATGTGAAAAATAATCCATCCCTTTATTTACAGTCTTGACAAATCGCTGAAATGAGAAAGGCTTTAACAGATAATCAGTCACATTAAGCTCATATCCTCTTAGAAGATACTGATCATATACAGTTGAAATATAATCCTCGATGATATATCGGTAGCCTCAAGAAACTGAATGCCTGTCAGTTGTATCATCTGAATATCAAGAAAGATCAGGTCAGCCCTGTTTTCTTTCAGCCATCCAATAGCTTCTGTAGCATTGTCGGATGTCCTTATAAGTCTCAGATACGGTATTTTATTGATAAAACCTTCCAGTTTTGATAAAGTCAGAGGTTCGTCGTCTATGGCGATACAGCTAGTCTGCATTGGTGTTGATGGTTAGTTTTGGCTTGTAAAGTATGTCTCCAGGGTCAATATCTAACTGATATTTACCGGGGTAATTAAGATCAGTCATCTTCTTCAGATTTATTACTCCATACCCTGAATGGCCTACTTTTGAAGAGATAGTGTCATTTTCGTAAAAATTGGCTGTCTTAAAAACAACCATCAGATACAGGAATGCAATAACATTGGTAACAATTTCCTGCGGCTATGTATTTATGTTCAGGGTGGAATAAGGAAGATTTGCAAAAATTGCAAAAAGCCAGATAAAAATATGGATATATGTAATTCTTTCTTTACTCATTTCTTTTAAATCATCACAAATTTATCATAAAATTTCTCTTGTTTCTTACTTTTATTATTTATTGATCAGGCTCTGTATAATTCTTTATTGTTCAGGCAACCCCGAATAAAGTTAAAAGCAAGAGTATATCAGGTTACAGCGAGGAACAAAATGAATATACCTGCTTAACAACTATATTTGCCAAACCTCTGTTTTAATCTGTGAAATGAATTAACCAGATTATGATTTAGTGGCTAAATGCACATTTCCAGACAAAGTAAAAATGATTTGTATATTTGTGAATTCAAAAAAGAAGCTAATTCTGAATCAGAGTTATGGAAGATAAAACACATTTTGCACCATCAGTAAGATCTACAACAGAACAGATATTAAAGGAGTATGAACTGGTTGGTTCGCAAAAATTCTTCACTGAAATATTTGGTGCGATGACGGGAATAGCTGCCGTTATCGATAAAAACCGTCAGGTTGTGTTTGCAAATAATGATTTCCTTTCACTATTGGGTTTAAATACCTTAGAACCAATATTAGGTAAGAGACCGGGGGAGATAATTTCGTGCGTCAATTCAGGTAAAGAACTTTCAGGGTGCGGAACTTCAGCGGCTTGTGCTTATTGCGGGGCTGTAAACGCTATACTTGAAAGTCAGAGCACAGGGATGAAATCGATAAAAGAGACATCTATCTCATCAATAGTTGACGGTAAGCGCAAAAGCTGGGATTTTAACATTATCTCAACTCCAGTACTTTTATCGGCGGATACCTTTTATATCCTTGTTTTGCAGGATATAAGCGATGAAAAAAGGCGTCTGGCCCTGGAAAGAATTTTTTTCCACGATATCCTGAATAGTGCCGGAGGGCTTAATGGATTGTTGACAATCTTAAAGGATAGCTCAAGTCCCGAAGAAGCACGGGAACTGATAAATCTGTCGGAGGAAGCAAGCCGGGATATTATTGAGGAAATACTATTGCATAAACAGATCCGTGCCGCTGAAAATGGAGAACTTAAGGTTAATATTGAATCGGTCAGTGCCGATGTAATAATTGATTCGGCAATAAGCAAAATCGGTTTTCATGAAGTTGGCAAAGATAAAAAGGTAATTAAATCAGAGGATTCGGTAAGTATAGATTTTGAGACCGACAAGTTACTTCTTAAGAGAGTGATAATTAATCTGCTGAAAAATGCCCTGGAAGCGACACAGATGGATGGAATAGTTTCTTTAGGAGCCGATTTTGATTCTGATAAAATAATTTTCCGGGTTAAAAATAACCAGGTTATTCCCGAAGATGTTCAGATGCAATTATTCCAGAGATCATTCAGTACAAAAGGCATTGGCAGAGGTATAGGAACCTATAGTATTAAACTGCTGACTGAGAATTATCTGAGAGGGAAGGTCAGTTTTATCAGCAACAAAGCAGTTGGAACTGTCTTTAATATCGAGCTGAATAAAAAATTTCCAACAGACTAATCAAATAATCAGATTACCCGATGCAGGATTCTAAAAAGGTTCTTTTCTCAGGAACATATCAATTTCTCTTGCAACATTTCTGCCTGATGCAATGGCATTTACAACCAGAGTTGCACCGCTGACCGAATCACCTGCTGCAAAAACCTTATTTTTATTAGTCAGCTGGTTATTATCGACTTTAATATTTTTTTTACCATCAAGTTCAACCTCAAGTTCGGCAAGTAAGCCATCTAGTACAGGATGAACAAATCCCATTGCAAGCAATACAAGATCAGCATTAATAATCCTGCGTGTATCCGGCAAAGCCTCCATGGTATAATTACCATTTTTCATAGTCCACGCCACATCCTCAACCTCCACACCAGTCACATGGTTGTCTTTCCCATGGAATTTTACCGTTGCAATGCTCCAGAATCTTTCGCAACCCTCCTCATGTGATGTTGATGTTTTCAGTACTTTTCCAAAGTATGGCCATGGATTATTGCCGGCCCTGAAGAGAGGTGGTTTCGGCATTATTTCAATCTGCGTCACACTGACAGGTTTCTGACGGATGGAAGTGCCGACACAGTCCGAACCTGTGTCACCGCCACCTATTACAATTACTTTTTTCCCTTCAGCATTTATCGGATTGACAGATGCATGAATAATACCTGAATTAACACGGTTCTGAAGTGAAAGAAAGTCCATTGCAAAGTGAATTCCGTTCAGCTGCCTTCCTTCTGCAGCCAAATCGCGTGGATGTGTAGCACCAATTGCAATGCATATTGCATCAAATTGTTCAAGCAGCTCCTTTCCTGAAATGTCTTTCCCGATATTTATTCCTGTATGATAATCACTCCTTCCCTTATCATAAGATCGAGCCTTCTGTCGATGACAGCTTTACTTAATTTAAAATCGGGAATGCCGAATCTTAATAAGCCCCCTGCTTTTTCATCTTTTTCAAAAAGAGTTACGGAATGTCCTGCTTTATTTAACAGGTCAGAAGCAGCCATTCCTGCCGGACCACTCCCAATTACTGCAACTTTTTTTCCTGTCCGTGTTTTTGGAGGTTGCGGCTTAATATATCCTTCTGAAAAGGCTTTTTCAACGATCGCAACTTCGTTTTCCCTGATTGTAACCGGTTCCTTGTTTATATTCAGGACACATGCATGCTCACAACTTGCCGGACATATCCTTCCTGTAAATTCAGGAAAATTATTTGTGGCTGCAAGCCTGAAGTAGGCTGCTTTCCAGTCGCCCTTGTATAAAAGGTCGTTCCATTCCGGAATTAAATTATCGACCGGACAGCTCCAATGACAGAAAGGAATACCACAATCCATGCAACGCGATGCCTGAAGCATCCTGTCTTCACTGTTCAGAACCTGTTCAACTTCACTATGGTCACAGATCCTTTCATTAATTGGTCTGTTTCCAGCTTCCTTTCTTTTTATCTTTAAAAATCCACTTACATCTGCCATATTATCTTTTTATAAATCTTTTTCTTATAGCGTCTCTGGCATCTCGAATACCAGAATTTAATATTAATTCACATTTTGCCCTGTGCCACGCGCCTCATTAGCTCACACTTATTTCCAGATCAATTTCAACATCTGCAATTTTCTTCCTCAATTCCTCGAGTTTCTGTTCCTGCAGAACCTTCTTGAAGTCGTACGGTATAACTTTAATGAACATCGGGATATACTTGTATGGATCATCGAGAATCATCCTGGCTTTTTTACTTTTCGTATATTTATAATGACTGGAAATCAGTTCAGTAAGTTCATTCACATCAGAATAATCCTCGACAAGGGATAATTCTGCCATTCCCATATTGCAGTAAAAATCAAAATCCCCGTATTCATTAAATACATAAGCAATACCACCACTCATGCCTGCTGCAAAATTACTGCCGGTTGTTCCGAGAACAACTACTCGTCCGCCTGTCATGTACTCACAACAATGGTTTCCGACTCCTTCAACCACCGCATTCGCACCGCTGTTACGCACTCCGAATCTTTCACCGGCCACGCCTGAAATATAAATTTCACCCCTTGTTGCACCATAAAGAACCGTATTTCCTATGATTATATTTTTATCAGGTTCAAAGGTGGAACCTTTAGGCGGAACGACAATAATTCTTCCGCCGGAAAGTCCTTTGCCCAGGTAATCATTTGAATCACCTTCAAGGTAAAGTTCTACGCCAGGTGAAAGAAATGCTCCAAAGCTCTGCCCTGCTGAACCGGTAAACCTGCATTTGATTGTCCCGTCGGGTAATCCTGCTGAACCATATAGTTTTGCAATCTCTCCCGAGAGCATGGCGCCTGTTGTTCTGTCGGTATTGCGTATTGATCTTTCGATTACAACCTGCTGTCTGTCTGATAATGCCCCTGCTGCTTCAGAAATCAGCTCTCTGTCAAGGATTTTATCAATTTTATGATCCTGTATATCAACACAGTGCATAGCATTTTCAGTTGATTCTGCAGGTAATGTCAGCAATCCGGAAAGATCAAGATTATTAATTTTCCAGTGATTTATTTCGGGATTTCTCTCAAGGAGATCGAAACGGCCGATTATATCATCCATCTTTTTATAGCCAAGTTCAGCCAGCTGCTCCCTGACTTCTTCGGCAAGGAACCGGAAGAAAGTCACAAGGTTATCGGCTTTGCCTCTGAATCTTTTTCTCAGCTCGGCGTTCTGAGTAGCTACCCCTACCGGGCAGGTATTGAGATGACATTTACGCATCATTACGCAGCCCATCACTATAAGAGCTGATGTTGAGAAACCAAATTCCTCTGCACCCAGAAGTGAAGCAATAATTATATCTTTTCCGCTTTTTAACTGTCCGTCTGCTTGAAGGATCACTTTCCTTCGGAGGTTATTCATGACAAGGGTCTGCTGTGATTCGGCAAGTCCCAGTTCAAGAGGCAAACCGGCATGTTTTATTGATGATGACGGACTTGCTCCTGTTCCTCCCTCATATCCGCTGATTGTAATAAGATCTGCACCGGCCTTTGTAACACCGGCAGCTATAGTTCCTACACCGCTCTCTGAAACAAGTTTTACACTGACCTTAGCCCCCGGATTGACATTTTTAAGGTCGAAAATAAGCTGTGAAAGGTCCTCAATTGAATAAATGTCGTGATGCGGAGGAGGAGAGATCAGTGTAATTCCGGGTATTGCATACCGTGTCTTGGCAATGATCTTATCTACTTTATGTCCGGGCAACTGTCCGCCTTCTCCTGGTTTTGCCCCCTGTGCAATTTTTATCTGGATCTCATCTGCATTTACCAGGTATTCTGTTGTCACGCCAAACCGGCCGCTCGCAACCTGTTTAATGGCACTTCTTACACTGTCGCCGTTTTCAAGTGGTTTGAAACGTTCAGGGTCTTCGCCACCTTCTCCGGTATTACTTCGTCCTCCTATCCTGTTCATCGCTATTGCCAGTGTTTCGTGAGCTTCGCGGCTGATTGAACCAAATGACATTGCCCCAGTTACAAACCTCTTCATAATCTGTTCCACAGGTTCAACCTCTTCAATAGGTATCGGGTTGCTTTTAAGTCTTAATAAACCTCTTATGAATCCCGGACTTGCGGTATCAGCATTTACACGGCTTGTATATTCTTTAAATTTCTTATAGTCACCGGTGCTTGTACTCCATTGCAAAAGCGAGATTGTTTCAGGATTCCAGGCATGATGTTCACCATGTTTCCTGTATGAATATACCCCTTCGGTAAGTATAACGGATTGCTGTTCAGACATAAATGCTTTTCTATGAGGGATGAGTATTTCTTCAGCAATCTCATTCATTCCTATGCCTCCAATCCTGGAAATTGTGCCTGCAAAATACTTGTTTATTACGTCCGGGTGGATACCGACTGCTTCGAATATCTGTGCGGATCTGTAACTCCTGAGAGTACTGATCCCCATCTTAGACATAATCTTCATTATTCCCTTATTGACTGCATTGACATAATTCTCCTCAGCCTTCTGATAATCAAGCTGAATTGCCTTGTCTTTTATAAGCTTGTCAATTACAGCGAAACTCATATAAGGATTAATTATACTTGCACCATAGCCAAAAAGAAGGGCGAAGTGCATTACCTCACGTGGACCTGCAGATTCGACAACGATATCAATCTGCATTCTTTTTCGTGTTTTGATGAGGTGGTGATGAACTGCAGAGACGGCCAGCAGCGACGGTATCGGCGCAGCATTTTCGCTGATACCACGATCGGAAAGTATAATATAATTTTTACCTTCATCGACAGCTTTTTCTGCATCGTGGCATAACTGTTCAACAGCATCCTCTAAACCTTTTGCTCCTTTTCCTGCATCAAAATGCAATAGAAGGTTTGCTGCTGAAAATCCTTTATATCTTAGGTTTTTAACAACCTGAAAGTATGTATTTGATATGACAGGATTCCTGAACCTTACCATTTTTACATGATCGGGAGATGTTTCGAGAAGATTCTGTTGCAGTGAGCCCAGATAACCTGACAGTGTCATAACAAGCTCTTCTCTGATAGGATCTATCGGTGGGTTTGTAACCTGGGCAAACAGTTGTTTGAAATAATTGAATAACCTGTAAGGTTTTCTTGAGAGGACGGCAATAGGAACATCATTGCCCATAGAGCCGATTGGTTCCTTACCGGTAGCAGCCATCTCCTTGATAATTTTTTCGGTATCTTCAATTGAATAATTAAAGGAGGTAATATATTTATTATACTCATCTCCCATATCAGTAGCTTCGATATGACCGGTTTCTATTTTTTCGAGCTTGACCATATTCTGCTGAATCCATTGTCCATAAGGGTACTCTGCTGCCAATTCTGCTTTTAATTCCTTATCATAGAATATTTTGCCGGCTTCCGTGTCAACAAGCAGCATTTTTCCCGGCTTCAGCCTTCCCTTTTCCCTTATTTCTTCAGGTGCAAATGTCTGTACGCCTGCTTCTGATCCCATTACAATAAGATCATTTGTTGTAATTACATATCTTGAAGGACGAAGACCGTTTCGGTCAAGCATACCACCTATATAACGGCCGTCAGAGAAAATCAGTGAAGCGGGACCATCCCATGGTTCCATGAAGGTTGAGTGATATTTATAAAATGCTTTTAGTTCCGGAGATATGGGATTCTTATCATTTATAGATTCAGGGATCAACACTGACATAGCATAAGGAAGCGATTTGCCGCTCATTATAAGAAACTCAAGTACATTATCGAGTGAAGCTGAGTCGCTCTTGTCAGGTTCTATTATTGGATACAGTCTTGAAAGATCACCGAGTTTGTCGGATTTAAGAATTGATTCTCTTGCTTCCATCCAGTAGCGGTTGCCCTTTATTGTATTTATTTCTCCGTTGTGACCCAGCATCCTGAACGGCTGTGCAAGATCCCAGCTTGGAAAAGTATTTGTGCTGAACCTTGAATGTACCAGTGCAATAGCGCTTTGCAGCCTTTCATCATTAAGGTCAAGAAAATATTCCCCGAGTTGAGCCGAGGTAAGCATACCTTTATAAACGAGTACTTTTGTTGAAAGACTTGGTATATAGAAAAAATTCTTCTGCCTGATTTCCGAATTGCGGATTTTGTTCTCAGCAAGTTTCCTTATTATATATAATTTACGCTCGAGATCAGGCTGAGGAATATCAGCTCCCAAAAGAATCTGGACTATTTCTGGCTCTGCAGCCCGTGATATGTCACCAATGACTGAACTATTGTGTGGCACTTCACGGAATCCGATAAGATTAACCCCTTCTTCCTTAATTATATTAACAAGGACCTCCTGGCATTTTGATGCATCAGAGCTATCCTGCGGAAAGAAAATAAGTCCTGTTCCGAATTGTCCTTCAGGCGGAAGGGCGTAGCCCTGGATAAGGTAAAAATCCCTTGGCACCTGTATCAATACCCCGGCGCCATCACCGGTCTTACTGTCAGCTCCTTCTGCACCCCTGTGAGTCATATTTGTAAGAATATCGAGACCCTGCCGATAATAGAATGATTTGCGAGTTCTGGTTCAGTCGACGCTCCAGCTCCGCGATCCGTCGATCCTGCTCCTCAATTCGCGCCAGCAGTCGCAGGATGAGCGCATGCGCCTCTTCCAGCGTCTTGGGCAGTTCGATCCTCGTCACACACCAACTGCATCACGACCACGCGCGCACGCAAGTTTCTTCACGCCCCCGACGGGGCTGAACGGATACCATTGATGAATGTGCCGAGATGGTTTTTCATGGACAGGGAACAGCTGCCGAATAGGCGCGATGTTCCCGGACCGCTGTGGAATTTCAGCACGGCAATATCCACGAGGATGTCGATGACGCCGTTGACCAGGTCGGCGATGCCCGAGATGTTATGCGTACTTCCTGCAATGGTGACTGCCACCATGCCGCCCAATGATTGCGCCAACTTGCTTACCACCGCGCGGATCTTGGTCGAATCGGTGACACTGGTACTGGCATAGGAGGTGTAACACGTCGACGCATCGCTATTGGCGTCGTACAGGACGATATTTGCCGGTTGGACCCCGAGCTGGTCGACCAGCACATCGCAGATCTTCTTGATAATCGCCACCCTGGGATGGTTCGCGCTGCCCCACCTATCGCATTTGTCTTGATGGCCACTTTCGTGTTCGCCCACGTCTTGCTCGTCGGCTGCTGGAAGATCATGCTCCAGGCATCGGCCGCAGCGGTTTTCTGGGCTAACTGCATCGCCATTTGGTCAAGGTTGGAGGCGACCAGGTTCGCATTGACTGCGTCGTTCTGGTCGGTGAAGGCATTGTTCACGGGGAGGCTCGTGAGCATGTTGGTATCGTGGCAGCAGATGACCCGCTTGTTGTCGATGGCCGGATTGACCTGCAGGCCGCTAACCCACCCCCCAGTCGACTGGGCGAAAAGCTTGTCGAATTTCAGGGCACTGATTCCCATCGCGCCCGCCGCGCCCGCCGCGGCGGTCTTGAGGAAATCGCGGCGCCGAGGGTGTGGATTTACAGGCATTGTCACATCCTTCCTTTGAACTTTGGGCGGTGACGCATTATGCCAACAAAACTACAAGCATGATTACGGTGCCCTCGGCTTGGGACAAGGGCTCATGAATCCGCGGATTGGAGGCCGAATTGCGTGTCCACATGCGGATGTAGGTGGGCACAGGTCAGGATACGGCCTCATGGGCACCCGCAAACGGCCGCACGCTCTGCCGTGCTGCGTCTACGCATTCTGGGTCGCCCGGGTCGGGAGGGTGCTCAAAGCCCCCATTCGTTTTGGTTGTGCCCTGGCCAGGGCGCGATGGTATAGACTTGCTCCCATGCTTGGAACACCCCTGTCAGGGCATGCCGCGGGCGCCCTGACGTGGCGCCCAACCTTGTCTGGCAGGGTGGTCGGCGTGTCTTCCGTCAGGGGGACCCGGGCGCCCGCACATCAAGACCCCGTGCGATTGGCCGAGCGCGTTTTCTTCCTCTCGGCACAGAAAACGGGTGAGCCCGCAAGAGGGGTCAAGGCCACTGCGAGTTTGTGAGACGCGCACGCGTTGGGATGTGCAAGAACGACATCAAGAACGACATCAAGGAGAATGCAATGCGAATGAGATCTCGGAATGCGATACAAGTTCTAGGGCGCGGGTGCATGGCTCTGCTCCTTGGCGGCGCCATCACCTTGGTCCAGGGCTGCGATTCGACCAGCACGGGCACCGTTTCTTCCGGCGGGGCTCCAGGTTCAGGCGGCATCACCGGCGGGGGCGGGAATGCGACCGGTGGCTCGACTGCTGCGACCGGGGGCATGCCAAGCGGAGGTAGCCAGCCTGGTACCGGCGGGAGTATCCCGTCCGGCGGTTCCACGACCGCGAGCGGAGGCGCTTCCACCGGCGGGACGGTCGCGACCGGTGGCAAGATCAGCACCGGCGGCCTCACGAGTACCGGTGGCGCAACCGGCTCGGGTGGCGCAACCGGCACCGGCGGCGCAAAGAACTCGGGTGGCGCAACCGGCACCGGCGGCGCAAAGAACTCCGGCGGCGCAACCAGCGTCGGCGGCGCAACCAGCACCGGCGGTGGGACGACCGCAGGAGGCTCCACGGCAACCGGTGGAAGCTCGGGCGGTGTGACCAGCTCTGGTGGTGGGGCGGGGACGTTCACGGGCCAGCGATACATGGAAAAACTCGACCGCGGGCTCGTTGCCGTCAAGTCCGGTAGCGGATATTTTTTGAGCTGGCGCCTCTTCGGGACCGACCCTCAGGACACGACCTTCGGGTTCAATGTCTACCGAGGCACTACCAAGCTCAACACGGCGGTGATCACCGACTCCACGAACTATCTGGATAGCGCTGGCGGCAGCGGGACCTATACGGTCAAGGCGGTGACCAATGGGGTTGAAGGGGAGACTTCCGAAAATGCCCTGGTCATCGATAGCGGCTACGTCAATATCCCTATTACCGCGCCTCCCAAAGGGACTAATCCGGGTGGAGCATCGTATTCATATTCGGCCAATGATGGCAGCATCGGCGATCTTGACGGCGATGGCCAGTATGAGCTCGTCTTGAAATGGGACCCGTCAGACGCCAAGGACAACGAGTTTTCAGGGTACACGGGTACTTGCATTCTTGATGCGTACAAGCTGGACGGGACCAAGATGTGGCGGATAGATCTTGGAAAGAACATCCGTGCTGGGGCCCACTATACCCAATTCTTGGTGTACGACTTTGACGGGGACGGCATGGCCGAGGTAGCCATGAAGACGGCTCCTGGCACCAAGGACGGTACCGGAGCTTTCCTGTCGACCGGAGACGCAGCCGGCGCCGATAATAGCGTGAGCTATGTCAGTATGTCCGGGGTGGCAGCAGGAAAAATCATAACTGGGCCTGAATGGTACACGGTTTTCGCCGGCAAGGACGGGCACGAACTCGCCACCATCAATTACCTGCCTGGGCGAGGCGCGGTTGGGGTGTGGGGTGCCATCCAGGGCATTGCCTCGCCCGCTGGTGACCTGGGTTGGGGAGATGACAGCGTCTACAATTTCGTCGACCGGTTCCTGGCCAGCGTTGCCTATCTTGACGGGGAACGGCCGAGCCTGATTCCCTGTCGCGGCTACTACTGGCGAACGTCGCTCTGGGCGCTCGACTGGCGGGATGGCAAGTTGACCCAGCGGTGGTTGTTCGACACGGCGGCGGTCCCGGGCGCCACCGGAAAAGATGGGAAACCTCTTCAGTCTTCACAAGGATATGAGAGTCAGGGTCGCACAGCCTGCGCCAGGGAGATGTGGATGGCGACGGATTCGATGAAATAGTCTACGGCTCCATGAACGTTGACCATGACGGCCAGGGCCTCTGTTCGACGGGGTTGAGGCACGGGGATGCGCTTCACTTGACGGACATTGATCCCACCAGGCCCGGACTGGAAGTATGGATGGTGGATGAACAGACCAGCGAAAACGGCGGGATATCTACGCACTATGAGGATGCCAAAGACTGCTCAATCATATGGGAGCAAAAGGGTACGGGCGACAACGGACGCGGTTGTACTGGACCGCTGATTGCCGGCACCACAGGCTGGCAGATGTGGTCAGCTACTGGCGGCGGGCTTTTTGACGCGAGCCAAAAGACGGTGGGGACTGTGCCTTCGTCCGACAATTTCACTATATGGTGGGGCGCTGAGCTGAACCGCTTCCTGGAGAATGGGACTTCGATCACTCCATACGGCAGCGGCGGCGGTACTGGTTTGAGCGCCAGCGGCTGCACGTCGAACAACGGCTCCAAGTCAACGCCTACCCTCACCGCAGATATCTTCGGCGACTGGCGCGAGGAAGTAGTGTATGGGACCTCCGGCAGTGATGCCTTGCGCATCTATACGACCACCACGACGACTACGCATCGTCTCTATACGTTGATGCACGACCCGATCTACCGGATGAGCGTCGCCACGGAGAATGTGGCGTATAACCAGCCGCCGGAGCCGGGAATCTACATCGGCCCCAACATGACGCTGCCCGAGGCGCAGCCGAGCATCAAGTACTATTCGTCTTCGCCATAACGAAACACGAGGAGGCTCCGCATGAAGTCAAAGTCTATCGTGGTCGCCGCAATGGCGATCGCAGTGGTATCGACGATTGCGGGGCCCGTGAGCGCTCAGCGATATATGGAAAAGCTCGATCGCGGGCTGATTGCCGTCAAGTCCGGTAGCGGATATTTTTTGAGCTGGCGCCTCTTCGGTACCGACCCTCAGGACACGACCTTCGGGTTCAATGTCTACCGAGGCACTACCAAGCTCAACACGGCGGTGATCACCGACTCCACGAACTATCTGGATAGCGCTGGCGGCAGCGGGACCTATACGGTCAAGGCGGTGACCAATGGGGTTGAAGGGGAGACTTCCGAAAATGCCCTGGTCATCGACAGCGGCTACGTCAATATCCCGATTACCGCGCCTCCCAAAGGGACTAATCCGGGTGGAGCATCGTATTCATATTCGGCCAATGATGGCAGCATCGGCGATCTTGACGGCGATGGCCAGTATGAGCTCGTCTTGAAATGGGACCCGTCAGACGCCAAGGACAACGAGTTTTCAGGGTACACGGGTACTTGCATTCTTGATGCGTACAAGCTGGACGGAACCAAGATGTGGCGGATAGATCTTGGAAAGAACATCCGTGCTGGGGCCCACTATACCCAATTCTTGGTGTACGACTTTGACGGGGACGGCATGGCCGAGGTAGCCATGAAGACGGCTCCTGGCACCAAGGGACGGTACCGGAGCTTTCCTGTCGACCGGAGACGCGGCCGGCGCCGATAATAGCGTGAGCTATGTCAGTATGTCCGGGTGGCAGCAGGAAAAATCATAACTGGGCCTGAATGGTACACGGTTTTCGCCGGCAAGGGCCGGGCACAACTCGCCACCATCAATTACCTGGGCGAGGCGCGGTTGGGGTGTGGGGTGCCATCCAGGGCATTGCCTCGCCCGCTCGTCGGTGACCTGGGTGGGGAGATGACAGCGTCTACAATTTCGTCGACCGGTTCCTGGCCAGCGTTGCCTATCTTGACGGGGAACGGCCGAGCCTGATTCCCTGTCGCGGCTACTACTGGCGAACGTCGCTCTGGGCGCTCGACTGGCGGGATGGCAAGTTGACCCAGCGGTGGTTGTTCGACACGGCGGCGGTCCCGGGCGCCACCGGAAAAGATGGGAAACCTCTTCAGTCTTCACAAGGATATGA
>CAVVGP010000159.1:0-12868 GCA_963747625.1 uncultured Bacteroidales bacterium
CTTGCAACACTTAAACCATTTGTAATGTTATATGTTAATTTTGTAACAATCGATCATCTTTCCGGAGAATGAGAAACTTATACTTTCTTCTGACATCCTTTCTGATATTATCCTGTGGCCGCAGTAGTCCTGACACAGGCAAAAAGATAATTACTGTCAGTATTGCACCATTCAGGTACTTTGTTGAAGAGATAGCAGGTGAGATTTTACAGTAAATGTTATGGTTCCTGCAGGCGCGGATCCTCACATATACGAACCTTTCCCCGGAACAGATTGATAAACTCAGGAAATCTGTTGCCTATATAAGCGATGGCTGCCTGGGTTTTGAAATGAACTGGCTTGATCGTTTTTATGAGATAAACATGTCGATGAAGAAATTATCATTAGGTGACAGCATTAACCTTCTTACATCGGTACCTGCATAATGAAGGAGGTCATGTCGAAGGCGCTGATCCTCATTTTTGGGTATCCCCCAGGTCTGCACTGGTAATGGCATCAGTTCGTCAAAGAGTTATTGTGCGAACCTGAATCCGACACAAAAACAGAATATGAAACAAATTATCAGCTTCTAATTTCAAAAATTAAGGAAACAGATAATAAAGCCAGAAAATTATTTTCAGATGTTCCTGAAAAAATGTTTTATGATATATCATCCCGATCTTGCTATATTGCGAGGGATACGGTCTTGAAGAGATACCTGTGGAATTCGAGGGGAAAGAACCAACTCCCTCAAGGATGAAAGAGCTTATTGACAGGGCCAGGAAAGATAACATTAAAACAATATTCGTTCAGAAAGAATTTGATATCAAAAATGCTAAAGCAATTGCAGGAGAAATTGGGGCTCATATTATTTTAATTGATCCTTTGTCGGAAAACTGGCTAAAGTCCACTGGCGATATTATAGAAGCTCTCAAAAAAGTATGTTAAAAAGTTCAAATTAATTGCGATTTATGGCTTACTTATTTGAAATGTTTTCTTTGTCGGCTTCTTATGGTGCAAACATTGTTTTGCAGGATGTGGATCTTAAGGTAAACGAAAATGATTTTATCGGAGTTATTGGCCCTAACGGAGGTGGAAAGACGACCCTTTTAAAAGTGATTCTTGGATTGCTTAAGCCGATTTAGGGAAAATAGTTTTCAATAGCGAACTGTTGGATGGTAAAAGTATTGGATATCTTCCTCAGATGTCGACAGGAGAATCAATTACCCTGTTACAGTCATTGATATAATTCTTTCAGGTCTTATGATAGGAAGAGTATTATCTGGGGAATGTCTTCATCCGACAGGAAAAAGTGAAAAGGTTATTGATCAACTGGGACTGAAAGAGATGAGCAGAATCCTCTTGGAATTGAATTGTCAGGCGGACAGATGCAAAGGGTGTTCCTGGGACGGGCAATTATAGGAAATCCCAGGTTGCTTTTACTTGATGAACCCGGGAATTTTTTGATACGACTTTTGAGAATGATTTTTATGAAAAATTGAGAGAATGAATAAACGTATGGCAATTCTAATGGTATCGCATGATGTGGGAACGATTTCGGCGCATATAAATCGTTGCCTGTGTAAATAAAAGCCTGCATTATCACCCTTCACATGAAATAACCAATGAGGATCTCAGGCCTATGGAGTCCCTATTCAACTTATTACCCATGGTGTTGTTCCCCATACTGTACTTAAAATACATAAATAGTGGAAGCTAATATTTTTCAATATATGAATTTGTTATCAAAGGTCTGCGGAGCTGTTTTTGCAAGCATAACAGCAGGATTAGCGGGAACATATGTTGTATCGGGGAGAATGGTCTTTTTGAGCGGCGGCATAACACATGCTTCATTTGGTGGTATCAGGCATCGGATATTTTATCAGCATAAACATGTGATGGGAGCTGTTTTTTTGGAATCCTGTCAGCACTGGGTGTTGAGTATCTTCCGTTAAAACAAAAATAAGAGAAGATTCAGCAATTGGTATATTATGGGCATTCGAAGATGGCAGTAGGGATTATTTTCATATATATGACACCCGGCTACACACCTAACCTGATGAGCTATCTCTTTGGTAGTATCCTCACTGTTACAAACGCCGATATAATTGCTTTGGGAATAATGTCAGTAATACTGATACTTTACTTCGGAATATTTTACAGGACAATTCTTTATATTTCTTTTGATGAGATTTTTGCGAGGACATACTCATCATATGTTGATTTATTTAAATATATTACAACATCATTAATAGCCCTTACAATAGTTTTGAATATCAGAATGGCCGGAGTTATTCTTGTTATTTCATTGCTGACTATTCCTCCTAACATTGCGATGCTGTTCACCAGGGTATATCTCAAGATAGTTGTCTGGTCGGTTATTGCAGGATTTGTTGGCACTGCAACAGGTTATGTAATATCATATTATGCAGGAATACCGGTAGGGGCCACAATAATTTTTACTCTTGTAATAATCTGGGTAATAGTTAAAGGAATAACCCAGTTTACAAAGCAGTTATCAAGGTACAAAGATAACAGGCTGGAAGGGGCTTTTCGGGTCTGATTTCGTCTGAAAAGTGAGTTTGGCAAATATGGGATAAATATTTAAAATTTAAATACAATGGATTACGATCTTATAATAGTTGGCAGCGGACCCGGCGGGTATGTGGCTGCTATCAGAGCATCACAACTGAAAATGAAAGTTGCTGTAATTGAAAGAGCTGAACTTGGAGGGATCTGTCTTAACTGGGGCTGTATACCCACAAAGTCTCTACTGAAAAGTGCCCAGGTCTTTGAATACCTGACACATGCGACTGATTATGGAATTACAATAGCAGGTGAAGCAAGACCTGATTTCGGTGCAATTGTTGCCAGGAGCAGAAATGTGGCAAACGGTATGAGCAGAGGGGTTCAGTTTCTATTTAAAAAAAATAATATTGAACATATCAGTGGATTTGGCCGGCTAGCAGGACACAATAATGTAGAAGTCGAAGATGCTGAAGGAAATAAAAAGAATTTTTCTGCACCAAATATAATTTTAGCAACCGGCGCCAGATCAAAAGAGCTTCCAAACCTGAAGCAGGATGGAAAGAAAATAATTGGTTACCGTGAGGCTATGACACTTGATAAGTTGCCTGTTTCCATGGTTATTGTCGGGTCAGGGGCAATTGGCAGTGAATTTGCTAATTTCTATCAGACACTTGGGACAAAAGTGACTCTTGTTGAGTTTTTGCCAAGGATTGTTCCTGTCGAAGATGAAGAAGTATCAAAACAGCTGGAAAGATCTTTCAGAAAAATTAATATGAAAGTTATGACCGGATCGTCGGTTGAATCCGTTGATACTTCAAAAGACAATTGCCTGGTTACAATCAAAACCCCTAAGGGACAGGAGATTGTTGAAGCTGAGATAGTTTTATCGGCAGTTGGTATTACAGCAAACATCGAAAATATTGGTCTTGAAGAGGCGGGTGTTAAAACTGATAACGGGAAGGTGGTTGTTGATGATTATTACAGGACATCCATTCCGGGCATTTTTGCTATCGGTGATATTGTCCATGGGCCGGCACTCGCTCATGTGGCTTCGGCTGAGGGAATTATATGTGTTGAAAAGATAGCAGGAAAAAATGTTGAGCCGCTTGATTATAAGAATATACCCGGATGTACTTACACCAGTCCTGAGATAGCATCCTGTGGTCTGACAGAAGCTGCTGCGAGGGAAGCCGGATATGATATAAAAGTGGGGAAATTTCCGTTCACTGCTTCAGGAAAAGCTAGTGCCGCAGGTACAAAAGATGGTTTTGTCAAACTCATATTTGATGCAGCTTATGGTGAACTGCTGGGTGCACATATGATCGGAGCCAATGTGACCGAAATGATTGCTGAGATTGTTGTTGCAAGAAAACTAGAAACCACTGCACATGAAATAATAAAATCTGTACATCCGCATCCTACTATGTCAGAAGCTATTATGGAAGCAGCTGCTACCGCTTACGGGGAGGTTATACATCTTTGATTCATTTTATCCCTTTATTCAGCAATATTTTTTCGGATGACGAAAAGCAGATAATCTATCTGCCTCATACGCAACCTTTTTGTTAAAAAATCCATCAATCTTAATAGGATTACTGGCATTTGAGATAATTATTTTATATTTTTATGTTCTCAATCAGGTAAAAAAACCTTGTCGGAGATAAAAAAAATAATAAAAGGTTGTCTTGCCGGTAACAGGAGAGATCAGGAACTTCTGTACAGGAGACATGCTGCTAAGCTATACGCAGTGTGCCTTCAGTACTCTGGTAATGATGAAGAAGCAAGAGATATTTTGCAGGAAGGATTTATCAAGATATTTGAAAATCTTGATAATTATAAGCATGAAGGTTCTTTTGAAGGCTGGATGAGACGAATTACTGTCAATACTGCACTTGAAAAATTCCGCAGCAGACATAACCTTTACCGTGTAGACGATATTGATACTATTCAGGAACCGGATGCAGAACCTGATAATCAGGATTATGCAGGTCTTGAAGCTAACGATCTGCTCGAAATTATAAGGGAACTGCCGACAAAGTACAGAATGGTATTTAACCTTTATGCTATTGAAGGATATTCACATAAAGAAATTAGTAAAATGGTGAATATTTCAGAAGGAACTTCAAAATCAAATCTTTCCCGTGCAAGGGTTATTCTTCAGAGAAGAGTAGGATCCTACACAGGACTAAAGAAGAAAGTTGTAAATGAATGAAAATGAGGCAAATATTGATCTTCTTTTCAGAAATGGCCTTAAAGACTTCGAGGTAATCCCGCCCCCAGGGGTATGGGATGGCATTCGTTCAGCTATTAAAATGAAGTTCAGGTCACATATGATTTTCAGGGTTGCTGCCGTGGTAACTGTTCTTCTGGCACTGAGTTTCCTGACCTATGAATGGAGCAGGAATCTTTTAACCACTCATCCGGCTGCTGTGATGGCAATAAATGAACCAGCTTTACAGTCCGTATCTGAACCTATAGATAATAAACAGGTTTTACCGGCAAAAAAAATTAAACAGGTCAAAAGTTCTTCTGTTGTTTTGAATGTCATCAGTGACACCGGAAAGGTTCAGCAGGAAGCTGAAATAGTTAAGCCTCCTGAGCAAATTATGGATTTCAGGGAAACAAAAAGCTTGTCAATTGTACAAAATGGAATAGCTGACAAATTGTTCATGACTCCGCTGATGAAATATCAGGCTAATCCTGCAAAGATAAAATATGCCGATTTGCAGTATTTTCCGGATAATGTAATTACAAAGCCGCAAAAAAGATGGTCTATAGCAGCTTTGGCATCGCCAACTTATTATTCGAGTTTTAATTCAGGAACGGATGCACTTTCTAAAGAGCTTAGTACATCTGAACAGCCGCTGATTTCATACTCCGGAGGTATCGCATTCTCCTTCAAAATAAGTAAAAGGTTCAGTATTCAATCGGGTCTTTACTATTCCTCTTTAGACCAGAGGGTAGACGGTATAAATTCTTTCAACGGATTTCAGAAATATGACAATTCAAAAGGAGATCATAATTTTGAAGTTCTTACAACAAGCGGTACTATTTATACAAGCAATCCCGATGTTTTTCTCTCTTCAAATGCTTCTGACCGGATAATCACGAATTATACTGCTGATGTATTTGATCCTGCTAAAGCTAACCTTCAGCAAGTGAGCAATTCTATTGACCAGAATTTCAGTTATCTTGAATTACCAGTGGTCTTAAAATATAAAATTATTGATAAAACCCTTGGCATAAATCTTATCGGAGGTTTATCCTATAACCTTCTGGTAAATAATTCAGTTTATACTACCGTTGACGGAAGTAAATATTCCATTGGGAAAACGGAAGGTTTAAATTCACTTGCCTTGAGCAGTTCTCTGGGAATGGGTATGGAATATAATCTCTCAAGTAAATTGTCACTCAATCTTGAACCCACTTTCAGGTATTACCTTAATCCGTTCAGCGTTTCGACAGGTTCTTATGCCCATCCATACTCCTTCGGTATATTCTCCGGAGTTTCATATAAGTTCTGAGATATCAGATCTTTTCTATCTGTTTTAAATTTTTTCAGCCTCTTATTTTTGTTGTTTTCAACAGGAAACTCCCTCTTATTATTTCCCTTTTCCAAAACTATCTTTCAGGTTCAAAAATGTTACCTTTGCACTTTATTTCTTACGGCTTAATTTATTATGATAAATACAAAAAAGAAGACAGTACTCACTGCTTTTGTTCTGACAGGTACTTTTATTATCATTCTTTCAATAGCTCAGAGCTTTACCAGATTCAGCAATCCTCATGCAGGGATTCTTACGACTATAGATACAGTTTATAATATCAGATCATTTAAGATACCTGATGAAGTCACATTTGCCGGTGAGAAAATGCCTCTCGACAATTTTGATACAAGGGAAAGCCTGGAACGTGAAATCCTTATTAGTGCTTACCGGCACTCTTCCACGATACTCATTATAAAACGGGCAAACAGGTATCTTCCTGTTATAGAGAAAATTCTGAAAAAGAATAATGTTCCGGATGATTTCAAATACCTGGTTGCTGCTGAAAGTGAATATAGTAACATGGTCTCTCCTGCCGGAGCTACAGGTTTCTGGCAGATAATGCCGGAAACGGGAAAGGAAGAAGGCATGGAGATCAACAATGTTGTTGACGAAAGATATGATATTGAAAAGTCAACTCAGTTTGCATGCGATTTCTTTTTGAAGTCTTATGAAAAATATGGCAACTGGACTCTGGCTGCTGCTTCATATGATGGTGGTAGGGCTGCAATAGATGAACAAATAGAGATTCAGCACCAGCATAACTATTACGATCTCCTCTTAAGCGATGAAACAGCAAGATATATATTCAGGGCAGTGGCTTATAAACTTATAATTTCCGATCCAGAGAATTATGGGTTCAGGATTGAAAAAACAGATTTATATCCTGAATTGAATTTCTATGAAGTAAAAGTTGACACTGCTGTTGCTGATTTTTCAGCTTTTGCTGAGAAGTTCGGTACAAACTATAAAATGCTGAAGTTTCTGAATCCATGGCTTCGGAAACCATATCTTACTCCAAAACCTGATAAGGCATATATGATAAAGATACCTTCGGAAGGGATGCGAAATATAGAAAAAACAGAAACGGAAAACAGATCTTTTGATGAGGAGAGGTGAAGATGAACGGGGAGATTAAAGTTCTTGGAGCAAGGGTCCATAATTTACAAAACATCGATGTTACTATTCCGCGAAACGAACTTGTGGTAATTACCGGATTGAGCGGAAGCGGAAAATCATCTCTTGCCTTTGATACCATATACGCTGAAGGCCAGAGACGTTATATGGAGACTCTTTCAGCTTATGCGCGTCAGTTTCTGGGAGGAATGGAACGCCCCGATGTCGATAAGATTACAGGATTAAGTCCGGTAATATCTATCGAACAGAAGACGACCAACAAAAACCCCAGGTCAACAGTCGGAACAATTACCGAGATTTACGATTTTCTAAGGCTTTTATATGCCAGGGCATCTGAAGCATATTCGTATGCTTCGGGTGAAAAAATGGTCAAATACTCAGATATACAAATACTTGATCTGGTTAAAACTCGTTTTTCAGGAAAGAAAGTTTTTTTCCTTGCCCCAATTGTCAAAGGCAGAAAAGGTCATTATAAAGAGCTATTTGAACAACTAAGGAGAAAGGGTTTTCTGAATGTTCGTATTGACAACGAGATAAGAGAACTGACCCCGGGAATGAAGCTCGACAGGTACAAAACACATTTTATTGAATTAGTTGTAGATAAATTTAAAGTTGGCGATACTTCACGATAAACGGCTCAGTGATTCGATTCTTATGTCACTCGATCAGGGAGATGGAGTGATGATGGTCCTCGATACTGAGAATAATGATCCAAGGTATTTCAGCCGGCACCTTATGTGCCCGGTAACAGGATTATCATATAATGAACCTGCTCCCCATACCTTTTCCTTTAATTCACCACAGGGAGCATGCCCTCACTGTAACGGGCTTGGGGAGATCTCCAGCATAGATGAAGAAAAGCTTATTCCAGACAAAGAGCTAAGTATAAGGAAAGGAGGTATAGAACCTCTGGGCAAATACAGGAATGTGTGGATTTTCTGGCAAATTGAGGCAATAGCTGAAAAAAACGGATTTACTCTCGATACACCAATAAAGGAGATTCCCGAAGATGCCCTGAATAAAATTCTTTATGGTTCTGATGAAGTGCTAAAATTATCAAATACTCCTCTAGGGATGAGTTCCAACTATTTTTTGACTTTTGAAGGCGTTGTGAATTTTGTAGGGAATATTGAAACAATAAACGGCAAGAAAAACGGGACAAAGATAAAAGATCAGTATGTTCAGTATAATGTATGTCCCGAATGCCAGGGAACAAGGCTGAAGAAGGAATCCTGTACTTCAGGATAGCAGATAAAAATATCGGTGAGCTTTCAGCGATGGATATCAGAGAACTGACTCTCTTCCTTTCTGATGTTGAAGGAAAGTTGAATGAGAAACAAAAGTTAATCGCTGCAGAAATTCTGAAGGAGATAAGGGCGAGACTTGGATTTCTTCTTGAGGTCGGACTGGAGTATCTTTCACTTAACAGAGGTGCAAGAACACTTTCCGGAGGAGAAAGCCAGAGAATAAGGCTTGCTACCCAGATTGGTTCCAGGCTGGTCAATGTGCTATATATTCTCGATGAACCGAGTATTGGACTTCATCAGAGAGATAACCGGAGACTGATAGCTGCTTTGAAACAGCTAAGGGATGCAGGGAACTCGGTAATAGTGGTAGAACACGACAGGGAGATGATTTTATCGGCAGATTATGTGGTTGATATGGGACCGGGAGCAGGGCTTCACGGTGGACTGGTCGTTGCACAGGGAAAACCTGATGAACTGATGAAGAAGGATACAATTACATCTTCATACCTTAAAAATAAAAAGAAGTTTCACATCCCTGAAAAGAGACGAAAAGGAAACGGGAAATTTCTTAAGCTTTCAGGTGCTTCGGGGCATAACCTTAATAATGTTGATATTACCTTGCCTTTGGGAACACTTATTTGTGTGACAGGAGTTTCAGGTAGCGGCAAATCATCATTAATTAATCAGACTTTGCATCCGGTCCTTGCCAGAAAATTTCATAATTCAGGTAAAACGCCTCTGGATTACAGGGAAATTACTGGTCTCGAACATCTCGATAAAGTGATAGAGGTAAGTCAGTCGCCAATTGGTAAAACACCGAGGTCAAATCCTGCAACATATACTGGTGTATTCACGGATATAAGGAAGCTTTTTGAACAAACAACAGAAGCTAAGATACGCGGATTCAATGCAGGAAGGTTCTCTTTTAATGTAAAGGGAGGTCGCTGCGAAGGTTGTGAAGGAGCCGGCGTGAAGACCATTGAAATGAATTTCCTTCCTGACGTTTATGTTCATTGTAATGAATGTAATGGTAAAAGGTACAACCGCGAAACACTTGAAGTCAAATATAAAGGCCGGTCAATAAGTGACGTACTTGAAATGACTATTGATATGGCTGTCGAATATTTTGCTAACGTACCATCAATTTACCATAAAATAAAAACACTTCAGGATGTAGGTCTCGGATACATAAAGCTGGGGCAGCAATCCACAACACTTTCAGGAGGTGAAGCACAACGGGTAAAACTTGCAACTGAGCTTGCCAGGAGAGATACAGGAAAAACACTATATATTCTTGATGAACCAACAACAGGATTGCATTTTGAGGATGTAAGAGTCTTACTCGATGTCCTTAATAAACTTGTTGATCGGGGAAATACTATTGTTGTGATTGAACACAACCTGGATGTTGTTAAAATGGCTGATTACATTATAGATCTTGGAAAAGAAGGAGGGAAAGCCGGGGGCGATATTATTTTCTCGGGAACACCAGAAAAAATTACAGAGTGTCCTGAAAGCTACACTGGAAAATACCTGAAAGCAGAACTTAAGGCGTGAGAATTTAATTATATTTGAACCAATTAAATTTTATTAAAACAAAAATGGAGAAACCTGCCGATCTTATTAAAGATGCATTTGCACAAAAAACATGGAATGAAATTCATATAACGGATTCATGGAGAGTATTTAAAATATTATCTGAATTGGTTGAAGGTTTTGAAAAACTTGCACGTATCGGTCCATGCGTTTCAGTATTTGGGTCAGCACGAACTCCTTCCAATAATAAATATTATATTCTTGCCGAGGAAATTGCTTTCAAGCTGACACAGAACGGATATGGCGTTATTACAGGAGGTGGTCCCGGCATTATGGAAGCAGCTAATAAGGGAGCCAGCAGGGGGAAGGGTAAATCTGTAGGTATAAATATTGATCTTCCTTTTGAACAGCACCCAAATCAATATATTGATTCTGATAAGCTTATAACATTTGATCATTTTTTTGTAAGGAAATTAATGTTCATGAAATATGCTCAGGGTTTTATTGTTCTTCCCGGTGGGTACGGAACATTCGATGAGCTATTTGAGGCTATGACACTTATTGAGACAAAAAAGATCGGAAAATTTCCAATCATTCTTGTAGGTAAAAAATACTGGAGTGGTTTAATAGAGTCGATCAAAAACGAGATGCTGGCAGAAGAACATAATATATCCCCTGAGAACCTTGATATATTTACCCTTGTCGATACTGCTGATGAAGCTGTGGATAGTATTGTTAAATTCTATTCAAGATATCTGCTGAGTCCAAACTTATCATTAAACCTTTCTCATCCTGTCCATTTCCCTGAAGCATCTTTCCGCTTTAGGGTTCCCGTTTGTCGTACTCTTTCTTGCCCTTCGCAATTGCTATTTCTGCTTTTGCCAATCCTTTCTCGTTTATAAAGACTTTAATTGCAATTATAGTCAGTCCGCTTTCTTTTATTTTTCTTTCAATTTTTCTTAATTCACGGGAAGTAAGAAGCAGTTTCCTGTCCCTTAATGGATCGTGATTATTAAGATTTCCCCACCAGTATTCTGCAATATGCATCCCCTTTATAAAAAGTTCTCCGTCATTGAAATAGCAGTATGAATCTGCGAGGGTTGCTTTACCTTGTCGGATTGATTTAATTTCAGTTCCGTAAAGAATTATCCCGGCAATAAATTTTTCAAGGAACTCATAATCGTGAGAGGCTTTCTTATTCTTAATGACAATATTGCCGGTGCCGCCTTTCATAAATATTTACTAAAAATGTCAGGGATTTTAATGCCCGTCAAAATTAAATAAATTTATGGTATATTGCTTTGATAATATGAATGATTGAAAAATGTGACCTGGAGTGATGAATTCAATTTACGATATATTATTGGTCACAGGTCCAACAGCATCAGGTAAAACTAGCTCTTGCTGCAGATGTTGCTTACAGGCTGGGAGGTGAGACTATAAGTGCTGATTCCACGACAGGTGTACAGGGGCATGAATCTGGGTACCGGCAAAGACTATGATGATTATCAGTATTAATGATATATCGAATTCCCTTTCATCTTATTGATATTGCTGATCCCGGGTTATAAATATAATGTGTTTGAATACCAGCGTGATTTTAAAAAAGTTTATTCCGCGTTGAAAAAAAGAAAAGTTTTCCCGGTTGTATGCGGGGGTTCAGGGATGTATGCAGATAGTATAATTAGCAGGATACAAGATGTTTGAGGTTCCTGCTGACAGCGGACTTAGAATGGAACTGGAGAAAAAATCAATGAAGGAACTCAAAAGAGATCTAATCAACCTTTAAGAGCTCTTCATAACACAACAGATTTAGATACATAAGAAAAGGGTAATAAGGGCGATTGAAATTGAACATTCAGGAAGGAACAGGAGAAGCTCAATCGAGTGAGTTTCCAAAAGTCAGGGCCCTCCTAGCCGGTATCCAGTTTGACAGAGATACCAGGAGTAAAAGGATTACCGAAAGACTTAAGACAACGTTGATGCAGGGATGGTAGATGAAGTGAAGAATGGCTGATAGATACGGGTATAAAAAGAGGTACTGATTTATTATGGGCTTGAATATAAGTTTATTGCCTTATACCTGACCGGAAAAATATCTTACCAGGAAATGGCAAGAGATCTTGAAATAGCAATTCACCAGTTTGCAAAAAGACAGATGACATGGTTCAGAGGTATGGAAAAGAGGGGCATTAAAATACATTGGATTGATGGTAATTTGCCAATGGAAGGGAAAGTGGAGATGGTAATAGAGTTGTTAAAAAATTCTCCTCTATAAAAGGATTAATTGCAGGGTATAGTCACAACTATACCCTCAGATGAAATCATTTCAGATAAGTATCCAACCATTCGAAAAACTCGTTTTGCCAGATCACTGAATTCTGTGGTTTTGTCACCCAGTGACATTCGTCCTCAAAGAACAGCAGCCTGCTTGGGATGCCTCGTAATTGTGCGGCCTGGAATGCCTCCAGACTCTGAGTATAAGGTATCCTGAAATCATTCGCTCCGGTTACAATGAGTATAGGTGTTGTCCACTTATCAACCATTAGATGAGGGGGAAAATTTATAGCTTGGAAAATTTTCCCAGTATGGTCCGCCATATTCTTTATTAGGAAACCATAGTTCTTCTGTTGATCCGTATTCGCTTACGAAATCGAAAACTCCGGCGTGGGCGATGAAAAAGTTTCAATTGTTCCCTGGCGCCAGCGCGGTGAGCATGATGGGACGAAAACGAATCATGCCCGCTTCAATCACCGCCTCGGCCAGCGGATGACCTTCGAGCCAGCCGCATTTCAATGAAGTCCACGAGGATGATGGAATTGCGAACCACAATGCCCCGCGCCGGCCATGAAGCCAATCATGGAAGTAGCAGTGAAAAAGGCATGAGACAATGAG
>CAVVGP010000160.1:0-29545 GCA_963747625.1 uncultured Bacteroidales bacterium
CCCTTCGGCGCTTAAGGAAGTTGGTCTCTGAGGCTACGCCGGGTGCTAACACTTGGTGCCGGCTATAACCTTCCTGGCTGCAACAAGGATAGGGCAAACGCAGTCTTTGATAACTGGCCAATTGTCGGACTCAGAAAGTGTAGGACTGTCACGGTTGTAAGGTTCTTCTGATTCCATCGCGCCTTGATAGGAGAAAGCCGCTTGCGAGCAGAAGGCGCCTGATGGGCGAAAAGATCATCGGGGAGTGAAAAAGCCTAACAAATCGCTGGAGCACTCCGCCATAACGATGTCTGGATAGTGGCAGAATCGTGTTTGCCGCAGTACTGGCGCCCTGGTTCTGATTCGGGGCGGGTCCTCAGCTCTATGTTAGAACGCAAGGGACGCTGAGCGCGAGATGCTTATAACAATCCAGCTTGGTCTTTTCGTCCACAGGGACTGCAAGCAGAGCCTTGACTGGTAACCTTATTTGGTTTACATTGGGTCATGTCCGGGGTCTGGTTCCCAGGAACCTGCCCCTGGGTTCCTGTAATAAGTTTAAGATCCGAAAAACTATAATCGTCATTCTGACTTTTAATTGTAGCTATAAACAAACCATGGTTAGTACCAAGATATAACTTTTCATTATCCTTAATAATAGAGTATATAGTACCTAATGTACCTGAAGAATTTGTATAGGTAGCCGCTGGAGAAAAAACATTGAAATAGTTAGCGCCCTCATCCAATCCTATCCATAATCCATTATCCCTGTCTTTATAAAGAGATAAGACTGTATTATTATTCAGACCATTAGTATAATCAAATTTTTTTATTATTTCTCCTTTTCGGTTACAAAGGACAACCCCTGTTTGTATTGTCCCGAACACAAACAACGAATCGTTGAGGGATAATCCAGCATTACAGGTCTGCAGTTTCAGATAGGAAGAGATTTCTGAATCTTTAAATACAAATTTTTCACCATCATATCTGAAAATTCCGTCATTCTCTGTACAGATCCAATAGTCATTCACACCTGTTTCAATAATTGAGTGAACTTTTTTCCAGCTGAAAAACCCGCTTCCAGCAATAAATTTGAATCCTGTACCATCAAACCAGTAAAGACCACTCCCAAGAACCTGAGTTATAAATCCATTAGTACATTGAAACATGAAGAGTAAAGTAAACGGTCCTTTTATAGCTTTCACATCATCTCCGTGATAACAATATATTGTTGTGAAGGACTGAAAGTAAATGATACCCTTATCTTCATAGATTTTCCATATTTCATCATTTTTATCAATGGTTATCTTATCCGAAAGAGATTGATATTCAAGGTTACCAGTATGATTAGCCTTCCAGTACCCGAATTCCTCAAATGATCCGGTGAAAATCCTTCCATCCTTTGACACATAAACAGATCTTACAGTTTGTCCGTACGGAAGACTATAACGTTTGCTGCTTATTCCATTATATTCTATTAAACCTTCAGAATTGGCAAAATAAATAAAACCATTGACCGGATTCTGACAGATGCTCCAATTTTGATTTTCAACAAGAACATTACTGGAAATAAACCTTTTAATAACCTGATCAGTGGAAAAAACCTGATCAGTGGAAAAGGCAACAGAAGTAGTAAAGAAAATACACGAAAGAGACAGTAAGATCACTATCCAGATTCCGCGAGTTTTTTTCAGAAAACCTGACATTTGTATGATCAATGCAAGAGGGTATAAAAGATTTTAAATTTATGAAAATCTTTTATACCCTCTTAAAAAATTCTGCAAAATGATTTCAGGTCAGTAGCTGAAGCCAAGTTTCAGGAGGCCGCTTTTTATTTCCGGACTCGACATGAACAGATCCCATATCATGCCGGATCTGTAGTTTTCCATCATAATTACAATCGGTCCCTGATCGATGGCAAGATATCTCTGTGGATACCAGTTATTTTGTTCGCTGAAAGCATCATAAAAACCATAGATGCCCCATATTTTACTGCCAAGTACATAATAAAAATGCTTCAGAGCATCCATAGATTGTTCAGGTGTATAGGGAAAAGCAGAAAGTGCAGCAGTTGGTGAAATTACACCAAGGTCATTATCTTTGCCCGGACTATGAGCATCATATCCCTTGATTGAATAGCTGGCAGTTAACCCCCAGCAGTCTTTGCTGTAACCTGCATATTTATTAGGATTCCTGGTGCACCATTGCCAATTTATAAGAGTCTGATTTCTATTTTCAAGCCAGTAATCTGCATATGCATCTTTAAGATGACGGGGATCTAATCCCAGATAAGAATAATCAGACCAGAATAAGGGACCTCCATATTCTTCAGAACCATTATGGTTTAAAGAAAGGACATATCCATACTTTTCATGTTCTCCTTTTATTGCCCCGTTCCTTGCCCACCCCTTTTTATATACAACTGGAGAAACAGGAAAAGTCGGCGAAGACGCTGCAAGCACGTATAATATCAGGCATTCGTTATAACCTCTTACCGGAAAATTCATCTGCCATCCATAGTCAGGCGACCAATGCCAATAAATAACAGGTTCCCCACCTTTTGTAAACCAGTTCCACTCCACTTCTTTCCAGAGTGTGTCAATTTTTGAAGTAAGTTCTTTTTCCGGTTCTGAACCATTAATAAAAAATTGTCTTACTGCTAAAAGGCCTTGGATAAGATATGATGTCTCTACAATATCAGCACCATCATCTTTTGCACTGAAAGGCTTCACTTTTCCGGTTTCACCATACATCCAGTGAGGCCAGGCACCATGGAACCTGTCTGCTTTTTTAAGGAAATCTACTATCCGGGAAAACCGACTGACAGCTTCATTTCTTGTTATAAAACCCCTTTCAACACCCACCAGGATCGACATAAGACCAAATCCTGTTCCACCGGAAGTAACTATATTCATATCATTTTCAGGATATATTCCGTCCACATGAATTCGCTCGCGAGCCATTCCTGAATTAGGTTCTGCACCATTCCAGAAATACTGGAATGTTCTGTATTGAACCAATGTAAGGAGTGAATCATCAGATATCTTCTGAAATTCTGAGGGATCATTTTTAGATTTTGATTTGTCACTGTTACCCGAACATCGTACCAAAACCAATATAATCAGAATGAAGAATGTATATAACCAGATGCTTTTCATAATCTTCAATAAGTGAAACCAAGTTTTGTCAACCCATTTTGTACTTCAGGGGCTGACATAAATAAATTCCAGAGAAGCCCAGTTCTGTAGTTTTCAATCATACAAATAATTGGCCCCTGGTCAATAGCCAGAGTTGAGTTTGCCCACCAGTTCTCAGCAACATCAAAAGCATCGTAAAAACCGTAATCACCCCATAGACGGTCACCGAGAAAATAATAATAAGTTTTCAATGCGTTCAACGATTGAGTTGGGGTATAAGCTATTGAAGAAATAGCAGCGGTTGGGGTAATTACCCCCAGGTCATTTGTCGGAGATTGCGCACTGTACCCCCATGGATTATCAGAAGCAGTCAAACCCCAGATTGAAGCGCCGTAACCAGGATATTTTTTGGGGTTTGCGCTACAATAAGCCCAATTTATAAGGGATTGGTTTACGTTTTGTTCCCAATAATCAGCAAATTGATCTTTAAGCTGACGCGGATCGAGTCCCAGAAAAGAATATTGAGTAAAAAATAAAGGTCCTCCAAAGGGTTGGCCAAGTGGCAGCAGATATCCGTAATAGCTTTTTCCGTTTGTTATCGCTCCGTTATTTGCATATCCAATGGTATAAACATCTGAAGTGATGGAATGAGTGGGGGACGAGGCAGCCATTATATATGTTATCAGGGTCTCATTATAACCCTGGATTTTAAGGTCAAACCCATAATCGGGCGACCACTCCCAGTAGAGGGTTTTTTCACCATTTGTAAACCAGTCAAATTCTACAGCATTAAATAAATTATTTATCCGGTCGATCTCTGTTTTTTCGATATCTACTGTAGAATCAAGGTACTGCCTCATGACAGTCCCTGTAACATATAGGAGGTTTCCACAATATCTCCTCCATTATCAGTGGCACTGAAAGGCTGCGTTTTTCCAGTAACACCATTCAGCCAGTGGGGCCATACACCGTGAAAGCGATCACATGTTTCTAAAAACCCGAGTATTTTATCAAGCCTGTTAATACCATCCGTCCTGGAAAATGAATCCTCTTTGCATAGCAACTATCATAGCCATAATGCCAAATCCGGATCCTCCGGTGGTAACTATATCTCCTAAGTATTTCGCTCACGCGCCATACCACATGAAGGATGTCCGAAATCCCAGAAATATTTAAAGGTTTGTTGTTGTACAAGTGTTAAAAGATCATCATCCGCTATCTGAGTGAACTGATAGGTGGAATCGATCCCAGTATAAAAATTATAAGAAGATCCTGCGAAAGTAAAACCTCCCGCCGAAGTCAGGTTGGAGGAGATGGAAAATGAATACATGGTCAGGCCTTTTGCCGTTGCAGTAACGGTGGCCAGCAGTGTTCGGTAGTCTGCTGAGATAGTGAATGACAAAGGAGGGCCTGTGAATGAAAATGAGGATTTGTAATTATTGGGATCCAGTGCCTGTGAAAAGGCAACTTTTATGTTAATCTTTTTAGGATCAATGTTTTGCAACGGGGATGCCGTCATTTTGTTTCCGTTCAGGCTTATTGAATCAATCACCATGGAACCTGCAACGGTTGTAAATTTAAATTGTGCGCCAGTAAAAGTCTCTCCGTTAATACCACGTAAATCGGAAGAAATAGCCAGTGTGTAATCTGTTGAATACTGGAGGAAAGAGGCCGGGGTTAAAGTGAGAGCCGTGTAACTGTTTGTTGAAGAGTAATTATAGGCAACCATAGTACCAATTGAACTTTTAAGAGTAATAGCCTTAATAATGGAATTGGTATCCACGGCAGTGCTGAAAGTTATCTGAACAGGCTGATCATATGGCACGTTTTTTAATGTGCTGCCTGAATTCAGAGTTGAAGAGCCAATTTTCGCGCTTATCAATTGGATCAATCCCTCATTCTTATTCGGCGAAGTATCTTTCTTACACGAAATGATACCTATTAAAACGATGAAAAAGATAAGAAGGATTTTTTTATATTTCATGACCAAAAGATAACGAATATAAAGAAAAGGAAGGGTTATGTTACCCTCCCTTTTCAATTGATTACATGATTTATTCCGGCTTCCCTGAATTGTACATGAGTGTAATCAGAGCTGGTGTCAGTACAGTATGGTAGATAGCCACATCATCCAGGAGACCATGGAAATGTCCATTGGCTGGAACCGTATAATCAGCCCAGCTATCCGGAATAGTAGGACTTACCTTATCCTGGATAAAACCAAACACCAGGGAGTTATTGGCAGCATTCCCTGCAAATTTTAATCCTGTGGCGTTTTCCAATGGAAGGCCATACAGATTAAAATCCTGTGCCTTCATTTCCTGACCATTAATATACATTGTACCTATCTTGGTATTATGGTCATATGTGCACACAACATGAGCCCATTGTTGAGCCAATAAGCCGTTTACCCCTGTTCCACCGCCTGCAACCAGGTTCTTGCTGAATGTCCATCCCTGCCATCCGCCGTTGTCTTTGGTAGCGCCAAGGCCATCAAGCCACAAGTCCTGTGAAGTGGATGTACCGTCGCTAAGGCTGTATTGTGCAGCAAGTTTACATTGGCCTATCTGTGCATTATCGCCAGTGCCATATATATTGCTGTTGTACTCGAACTGGAAACCGTACCAACCGGCCAATCCCAGTACAAACTGGTCATGTTTTGTAGATGTTCCGCCAGTAGTATCATCTTTCATCCAGAAACTAATAGAAAAATCGCTGGTATTTTCAAGTAAATCACCATTAGGGATCTCAATCAGTGATGTCGTACCGTTAAAGCTTGCAGCCTGACCTGAAGCTGAATTACGGCCTGTAACATAGGTAATATCTGTGACACCTCCGGTCAGAGCATTATAGGTTCCGGTCTGGTCATTGGCGTTTCCGTCAAAGTTCCAATAAGCTACCATCCCTGCCGGCAGGAATGAACCCAGTGTTGTAAACGAGCGATTTATCGCTGTGAGAGGTTGTCCGTCTGTTGCTTTTAGGCCGTTTGTAATGGCAAGCTTATAAAGAGCACCATTGTCAAGACTGGTTGTTGGAGTTATTGTTACCACTTTACCTAAAGCCGCGATATTTATAGGAACTACAACACTATTGTAATCCTCCGTAAGGGTTATATTACTTGTTGTTGCAGTAGTTGGGTCAACATCAGTGGTAAAAGTAGCAGTAATGACAGGAGTAACAGGTACGCCGGTTGGAGCTGTTGCTGCATTCAGATCAATGGTTCCTACCATCAAAGTACCTAGCTCAAGAGATGCCGGATTACTTTTTTTACAACTGACTATCGTTACAATAGCAGCCATCATTGTTAAAAAACTTAAAATAAGAATCTTTCGTTTCATAATTTTCAATTATTTAGTTATACATATCGAATGGGATTGAATTATATTAATAATTAGGGTTTTGTGTCAATGTTCCCTGTGAAATATCTATTTCACTCTGGTGGATAGGCAAGAGTTCATTTTTACCCGCAACAAAACCGAGAGGGCCCAGTACTGTTGCAGCATTTCCTGTACGGACAAGATCCCAGAACCGTTCTCCTTCCATAGCAAGTTCATGCCGTCGTTCAAGTAATATTTTATCCCTGAGTAAATTTTGATCTGTTACGGAAATATCTGGTAAAATTGAATTGTTTCCTCCTCTTGCTCTTCTTCTTACCTGGTTAAGATAGGTCAGGGCATCTGTTTGATCTCCATTTTCATTCAGAGCTTCAGCAGCCATCAGCAATACATCGGCATATCGAATCAATCTCCTGTGATGTGCCCATTGTGTGGGAGTATCTGTCCCAGGTGTCCACACTTTTCTATTATAACACTGAATGTTGACAGTGTCCCCATTTTTGTCTAGTGTAATAACCGGATCGTTCGCAGGATCAGGATCTCCTATTATATATACTCCGTCAATTGTATCTCCCAGATCGATAATAGTTCCTTTAAGACGAGGGTCGCCTGGTTCAAAGGATTTTCTTAAATCGATTGAAGGCCTGTTGAATCCCCAACCCCTGTTTGGAGTACCTCTTACTCCCTGGGTATTTGCATATTGGGCCCCGCCTCCTTCAAAATCTTCTACTCCCAGAGCACCAACTTCGAAAATTGATTCGACCCCATTATTACCATTTACGCCATTGGCATCAATAAATCGTGGCTCAAGTGAATATTCACTGGACTGGATGACTTTCAGTGCATATTTTTCCGCATTTACAAAATCCTTTTGAAAAAGGTAGACTTTTGCCAGTATGGCATCTGCAGCCCCGACAGTGGCTCTTCCCTGATCGGAGGAAGAAAGTTCGCTTTTTTTGGTAAGATGGGATTCTGCATACTCCAAATCTGAAATAATCAGGCTGTAAATTTCTTCACTGCTAGCTCTGGCAAGATGCAACGGAGGATCAGTGGTTGTTACTTCGGGCACGCCACCCCAGGCACGAACCAGGTCGAAATAAAAGAGCCCCCTGAGGAACCTTGCTTCTCCAATATAACGGTTCCTTAAGGTTGTATCCATCGATATTGCCGGCACTTTTTCAATCACAACATTAGCCCATTTGATACCCTGATATAAAGTTGCCCACCAACGATCAAGTCCATCACCTGTTGTGTTGAAGGTGAAATTATCGTAAGCACCTACAGTAGATAACTGGTCATTGGTATTGCTGCCCTTATAGGCATCATCTGACATGATATCCAAAATAGGGTAGCCTCCCGAATTATAATACCAGTCTCTTACTGCAGCATAAACGGCATTAGTGGCCTGCAGGGCATCGGAGGAAGAGACCGGAAAAGAGGCCTGGGTCAAATCTCCCTGTGGATCCATCTGCAAAAAGTCAGTACATCCTGCTGTCAGGATAAGTAATGAGAGCAATATTTTATTTATTATTTTCATCACAATCAGAATGTTAAGTTAATACCAAAGGAATAAACCGAAGTTACCGGATAGGTTCCATAATCAATCCCGTTGGAAAGTACATCCGAGCTTCCAATTTCAGGGGTGTACCCTGTAAATTTGGCGAAAGTATAAATATTGGATCCTTTTATATAGATCCTCAATTGTTTTATTGACAGCTTATTGGTAAAATCAGACGGTAATGTATAGCCGAGCATGACATTTCGCAATCGGGTAAATGATCCGTCCTGAACAAATTTATCTGATGGAAGGTAATTGTTGCCACCGTAGGAAGCTATTGGTTCCGAATTACTTGTTCCGGGCCCTGTCCATGCTCCCAAAACGTGCTTTTCCCAGTTATAGGGATCAGGCCTGACAACTTCCTTGGCATTGAAAAGCTTATTTCCATAAACTCCCTGGATGTCAAAGGAGAAGTCGAAACCCTTATAACCGATTTCAACATTAAATCCCATGATGAATTTGGGAATGGGAGACCCGATATAGGTTCTGTCATTACCATCAATCTTCCCATCTTTGTTAACATCAACCAGTCGTAAATCGCCGGGTATAGCTGTAGACAGATGAGGATATGAATTAAGGTCTGCTACAGTCTGAAAAAGTCCGTTAGTTTTATATCCGTAAAAAGCTCCGATGGGAAGACCTACCCTGCTTTGGGTTACAGGGATACCGTTAGACAGATAACCTCCATACAGTACGGAATCGACTCCACTGCTCCCTCCGACTTTTAAGACTTTATTCTTCAGAGTTGATCCCAAAACAGTAATAGTATATGATACCTCGCCGATTTTATCTCTCCAGGTAATTTTGCTCTCAAAGCCGCTATTTTTGACTGAAGCGGCATTAAAATCAACCTGGGCACCTTGTCCGTTTCCAAGGTAATCCGGCGTAGATAATGGGATCAGGATATCCTTGGTGACACGATTATAATAATCAAATTCACCTGATAGTTTGTCTTTGAACAGTCCTATTTCCAGGCCAGCATCGCCTTGCGATGTGCTTTCCCATTTCAGGTTTGGGTTACCGGAAACAGAATATGTGGTCGCTGAATTTGCTGCAGATGGATTTCCCAGCACAGTCACCATTGTCTGAGTCAGTGAATATTGCTTATCATAGGGAATTTTATCATTTCCTATAATACCCCAACTCCCCCTAACTTTTAAATTCGAAATGAATGGCAGTTTTTCCATGAAGTGTTCTTTGGAAACAACCCAGCCTGCAGCAAATGATGGAAAATTGCCGTATCGGTTACCGGAACTGAACTTAGATGAACCATCCCGGCGAAATGTGGCTGTCAAAATATATTTTGAATTATAGGTATAGTTGGCCCTGAAAAGGTAAGAGATCATGGAATAGCTCTGATTGGGATCTACACCATCTGAAATACTGCTAAGAGTATTTACTCCATTAGTGGGATCATAGATATAATTCGGGTTGAAATACCAGAAATCAGGAGAGGTCCGGATTATATTTTTCCCTGTCATTGAGAAATCCTCAGAAGAAGCTTTCTGCATTGTATAACCTGACAAAATATCTATTGAATGAACGCCAAATTGTTTATTATAAGTAAGAGTATTTTCCCAGAGCCAGGTAATGTTGTCGCTGTTTCCTTTGTTCAGTGTGTTAAGCAGATTTTGTTGTTGAGGAGATACGAAATATGCAGGTGTAAAACTTATAGCCTGATTATAGGCAGCATCAACGCTATAGCTGGTTTTGACTTTCAGGTCTTGCAGAATTGTTCCTTCTGCATAGAGATTGCCAACACCTCTGACCCCTTTATTATAATTATTGGAATAGAACAGATCAGCCAGAGGATTTCCTACGTTAAATATTTGAGCGAAACTTCCATCCTGATTATAGGGAAGAAGATCGGGTCGGGCCCGGTAAGCTGAATAGGTCACATTGGGCGCATTCTGTTGCTTATAAGGAGTTATAGTTACAAAACTACCCAGTTTGACGTTTTTTGTTAAAGAATATGTATTATTTAGTTGTAAAGTCAGCCTCTCGTAGCTTGATTTATCTATTATCCCATCCTGTTTGAAATAACCCACACTCATATAATACTGGGAGGATTCTGATGCACCGGAAGCAGATAATTCATGACTCTCTATAGAGGCCGGATGAAATATAAGAGATTGCCAGTCGGTATTTGGAACCAAATCCACATTGTTATAAGTCGGGGTAATTTCATTAACCACTGTGGCATATTCTTTCCCTGTAAGCAAATCTATTTTCTTTGCCAGTACCTGCACGCTATATTCTCCTGTATAACTAAATGTGGCTTTTCCATTTCCTTTTTTCCCGGATTTTGTGGTCACTATAATAACTCCGTTGGCACCACGGGAACCATAAATGGCTGTAGCCGAAGCATCCTTGAGAATATCCATGGAAGCAATATCTTCCGAGTTCAGAAAGGAAATATCATCAAGAATTACTCCATCAACCACAAAGATGGGAGAACTGTTATTAAAGGTACCCACGCCACGTATGCGTAGTTCAGGCACAGCTCCGGGGGCTCCAGAAGTACTTGTCACCTGGACTCCGGCAACTTTTCCAGCCAATGCCTGCTCAGGATTTAAGGATGTGATTTTTGTAAGTTCAGCTGATTTTATCATTGCTACTGATCCGGTCAAATCGCTCTTTTTAACGGTACCATAACCAATGACGACCACCTCGTTCAATTCCTTAAAATCTTCGAGTAACTTGACATCAATTAGCGTTTTGCCGGCAACCGGAATCGTTTGGGTCGCCATACCTAACATAGAGAATACCAAGGTGTCAATTGAAGAAGCATTGAGAGCAAAATCGCCATTAGCATCACTGAAAGTGCCTCGTAAGGTATTTTTAACCTGTACCGATGCACCAACAACTGGTATATTCTTATTATCCGTAATCTTTCCTTTAATTGAAAGCTGAGAAAAGACCGGAATAAGAATAACCTGTGAAATAAAAAAAAGGATTAATTTTTTCATAAGTAAGGGCTATTTCTATCAAAGTAAATAAATAACAATTTTCAATAGAAAATGTTTATGTTAATTTCACTTTCTCATTAAATATTTTGTTGATTCTTAGAACTCAACAACAATACAACATTGATTTTTTTAATAATGATAATGAGCTATTTACAAAACTAATTTTTCCTGTTTTGATTTATCACTTTCAGATATTTAAGTACTAAAAATGTCTGAAATCAGGTATTATCAGCCTCATTTTGACAATAAAACTCGATGGTTTGCTTAATAATTATTAAGAAACTGATTATCAGTTATTTTTCTTATGGTTTTTTGCAAATGATTTTGCAATAATCTCCATCCATAAGATGGTAAAAAACAGAGTAGTTATTAAGTTGCCTTTAAATATAGTACAGTACCTGCCGTTCCGACTTTCTCCATAAATCTGTTAAATCCTCTTGAAAAAGAAGATCTATTAAGGATAAGTAGCCGGTTATCAATCTGCTGCAATAGATTGTTCAAAACGGCTATGCTGGATTCATATCCTCCAGGTTTGTTTCGCAACATCCATAATCGCCGGTTTTCATCAAGGTATTTTTTGCCCAGGTCCCTGAGATCATTTAATTGGACCTTCTCTTCTGTCCTGCTTAAATTTTCACGAAACTGTATATATTTCTGGAGACCTTCTCCCAGCCTTATTAGTCGCACCGCATTGAGATATTCGTCGCGAATCACAAGGCTATCGGATGTCTTTAATCTAACTTTGGTCAATAATAATACTTTAGAATCGAGAAATCTTTGAAGCCCGTCGTAATCAAAAGAATGACGGTTTTCAAAATTATTATTGAAAACAACCGTCATCTCCGGGGCAATATCCTTCATTAAATCGGTGATGCCTTTTACTACTTTTGTGAAAATTTCCGAAATCATAATCCTGTCACGCATACCAAATTGCAGTGATAGCATTGTAGTTGTCATGTTAAAAAGGGGAAATTCCTCGAACTTATTGTACCGGCCAAGGTCCAGGACAAGATCTCCCATTAAATGACTGCTATCCCTGAAAACATAACTGTTTAAAAAAGAACCAAGGTCCATATCATTCCTGCTTTTGCTGTTCCAGCTCAGGGAAGCCCCTGCCACATACCCTGCATAACTCACCGGCAGGTACTGCCAATGCCCCATATCGCCCCAGTCGGTCAATAACATACCCTTGGCACCATACTCAGCTCCACTTTTTGCAGCGACCTCTATATTTTCAATCATATTATCTGTGCGCCCTGTTATGCTGGTCCAGCTGCTTGTACCCGGACACACCATATAATTCAGTCCCGATGCCTGCAGAGTCTTACAATGTCTTTCGAATGGATAGCTTGATTCGTAACCCCAATCCAGAAGTGTTATATCCCGTGGTATCTTTGGAATCAGTTCGGGGTGTCTCATCACAATATCTCCCCACATCATCATTTTCTTATCTTTTCCGGCAACAAATTCATGTAGCTTAGCAGCATAATCCAGGTACACTTCTCCTACACCCATTTCGCGGCAAAGCTCTTTGCTTTTACCTTTTCCAAGTTCAAATGGTTCATCAAGATCGACGTTAAAGTATGAAGATGTGAAATTCGGCAGCAAATCTCCGGCCATTTTTGTCACCAGCTCAATGCTGCGAGGATCAACAGGATTAAGTGTTCCCTTCATGTTCGTCAGTCCCATTACTTTATACCCCTTTGGACATTCAGCCAGATCCTTGAACTGATCAGTAGCTAGCCATGACATCATATGTCCAAGTGAATTCTGGTTGGGAACAAAGTCAATAAAATGTGCCCTGCAAAAAGTATCCAGTGATTGAATTTCTTCTCCGGTTATGGGCTTCTCCTTCCCTTCCCAAAGGTTTTTAAATGAAGGGTAGGCAAATGAAAAACCTTCTACGTATAGTTCAAAATGATTATACTTCAGATCAGCCAGCAACTGTAAAATACTCATAATTGTTTCCTTTGTCGGCACTTTATTCCTGCTGATATCAAGCATCAGGCCCCTGACAGCAAGGTCCGGCGCATCTTCAATATATACACATGGGATAGTGCCTGCATAATTCTGCCTTAGTACTTTTAATGTGACTAATCCGTAGTATAATCCCTGACGGCTGCTATATCCCACAATTATTTTTCCCGGCATTATATCCAATGTATAACCCTGAACCGGCAATTGCCTGAGATACCTGAAAAGGATGTTTTCTCCAACTACGGAATACTTTGTTTCAGTTACTGAAAGAATATTCATGTAATCCTTAACTGCATCCTTCAGGGAATCAGTAACTGAAAAAATCAGTTCTGAAGGAAATACAAAATTCCCTCCTTTAAATTCTACCTTTTCAGGGACCGGCAGGAGATTAAGTCTGTCACTTTTTAAAGGGTAGGAGGCAGATTCAGTTGCGATTGATTTTGCCATTGATCGTGTTTCAAGTTCTTTATCCATCCTGATCTGTTTCCTTTCGAGCACAGAATAATATGCCCGCAGGAAAAATATTAAACAGAGGATTAAGCCTAAAATAACACAGAAGAAATATAGAATCATTTTTAACACATTTTTCATCGGATAAGGTTTATAGCTTGAAAGAAACAAAAATATTACAGAAAAACTTTTATAAAAATACTTAATTATGCCAGTCAAATAATAGGGCCATAAAATATTTTGCAGAAGGATTATGACTTATCTCGGCTCAGATCTAATACCTTTTTTTGAATACGGCAAATCTTAAGAGCATGTATTAAAAGTTTTTACATATCTGAAATGTGTTTAATAATTTGCAATCCAGGCTTTTTTCTCACCAGGTTACTCAGGGATAGAGATGGAGTGTCTGATCAGGAGGCTACGACTTCATTCTGTTCGGTCGTGATCCCTTCGGGGGAACCTTGCATCTTAAATTATTCCCTTATTCGTTTCACTCATAAGGGCTTTTTATTTCAGACTTGGTCTCATGGAACCAAACGGACTGTGTCCGCCGGAGCTCGCATTCAGGCGTAATATAATACTTCTTATATATAAAGAAAAACTCGCCGTCGCCCTCTGTATATCGGGCTTTGGCGAGCGAAGGCGGAGAGGGGGATTCGAACCCCCGGTACAGTTTCCCATACGGCAGTTTAGCAAACTGCTGGTTTAAGCCACTCACCCATCTCTCCAATCTCTCTCCATTTTTAAGGAGCGCGACAAAAGTAGGAAAACAAGCATAAAGTGCAAAATAAATCAAAAATTTATTTTAATTCCCCGAGCAGATCAGTAATAAGTTTGAAATTCTCGAGAGTTTCCTCATCAAAATCTGAAGCTTTTAACTTTCCCTCTTTGACATTTGACAGGAACCTGCTTAAAATGAAATTTCGTGGAAGTTCCTTTTCTCTGATATAGACTGAATTGGGCACAGTTATTCCCTCCCTTGAATCCAACAGATGATTTTTAAAATCGAGTGTTGATAAAAGATCTTCTGAATTCAGAAAAGTGCCTTTCATTCTGATAATAAGCTCGCGGCCATTATTATCTGTCTTGAAAACTGAATTTCTTAAAAGTTCAGCCATCTGAATCTCATCATCATTTTCAAAAAGCAGTACTGCGAAATCCATACCCCAACCCATCATAATATTACATAATAATGGAATAGAAGATACATTGGTTGAAGGTATTACACATATTCTGCCTTTGAATCCCATTAGCAGTATTATAGCATTTAACATATAAAATGATCCCGTGTCATTTACGATAATGTTAAATCTTTTTGACGAGAATCCCTCACCAGCCATCGGATTACCGAGGATGCTTAACAGTGGTGTAAGGGTATCAGGCGAAGCCGATGCCAGCTGTAATGGATCGAGTATCCTTGAAGTACTCCTTAAACTGTCAAGATCATCCCGTTGAACTGCTAGTACTCTGTGAAGTTTGTTAATTTCAACCAGATGCGGGGAATGAGTTGTATAAATAATCTGTATCTTATCCTTGATATTTTCAAAAACTTTCAGGACATCCTCCTGTGCTCTTGCATGAAGACTTACACCTGGTTCATCAACCAGTAATACCATCTGTTTGTCAGCAACATTGGCGGAAGCCATTAATTCCATGTAAAATGACAAGAACCATCGGACACCCCTGCTTCTCTGCTTCGGATATAACCTTTCACCTTCATCCTTAATCCAGAATTCAAGATAAGGCTTGCCTGCTTTTCCTTCGTACGAAGAGCTGTAGTGATCAAGTTCAAACTGAATATGAATTTTATTATTTCTTCCAATAGACTGCTGCCAGAAATCATGGAAATTATGGGTGAGGGTATGGTTGAGATTTTCAATCTTCTGTTTCAGTATACGACTTGATGGCTGCTGGAAAAAAGAATAATCCAGCTGGGCAAGTGAAAGAAAATTTCTGGCGGCCTTGTAACCCTCAACATTTTCATTTCCGCTGATAATATCTTCCATGTCTATCCTGTTTGGCAGAAGACTTCCGAAATCTTCAAACAACTCAAAGACAGGACAGTATTCAAAATATTTTTT
Source organism: uncultured Bacteroidales bacterium (assembly GCA_963747625.1). Classification (GTDB taxonomy): domain Bacteria; phylum Bacteroidota; class Bacteroidia; order Bacteroidales; family VadinHA17; genus LD21. The sequence continues at coordinate 15,484 of CAVVGP010000160.1, forward strand.
ACCCAGAAAAGCACTGTTATAATGAGATTTATAAGACTGTATGACCTCATTGACCTTATTCTCAGCTTCTTCCTCTGAGCTGCCTTCTATAATATATCCGGAGAATGCTACATGGCTATCAAGTTCCGCCAGTCTGGCTTCTCTCTCTGACCGGGTCTTCCTGTAATCAAACAGTACCTCCTTCCATTCAGCATCTGACTCGTCGTCGATGGGGCGCATCAGAAGTGTCATTTTCTGATGGCGTTCTTCAAGCTTGAGTGAAAGATCTTTAAGATGATCTTGTACCTGGGAACATTTTTCAATAAGTTTATTCCACTTTTCACCCGCTTTTTTAACAGATTGCTTCCTCCGGAGGATCTCATTTATCTCCTCCTTTTGTTTCTTTATTTCGTTCAGCTGATTTTTCAGTCCTGGATAATGGTTTGTATTCCTGGTTGTTTCGGCCTCTTCCTTTTTTTTCCCGAATAAATGAAAATTGAAACCTTTTACCTCCTCCGGAGAAAACTTCGACCTGATATCTGCCTCTTCATCGATGAGTCGTGAATAATTTGATTCGATCGATCTGATATATTCCATCTCCTCCTCCAGTTTCACAGTGACATCATTGAGGTAGATTCTCCATGCATCCTCCAGCGAGTCAAGATATTGTTTTATTTCTCCGCTGACATTAATTACAGATGAAAGATCAGCAATCCAGCTCCTGGTAAGCTCAAGATGTGTCAGTCCCGACAGTAATTCTTTCAACTCTGTTCCGGGGTTATCCGTTACTTTTAATAACCATCCTTCAGGAATGCTGAACCTGCAACTTACCTCCGGTAAAGAAAGGTCGCTCCTAAGTACATCTTCTGAGATAATTCCGGAATAGAAAACTTTCAATCCTTCAAGGACTGAGGTCTTTCCTGATTCGTTCTGACCTATAAGACATGTAATGTTATCGGGAGAAATATTCTGCCACCCGGTATCAACAATTGATCTGAAGTTTCTTATTCTGAAAGCTTTAAGCTTCATCATTATTTTAATAATTATAATTGAAAACCAATAACCAGGACATCATCCACCTGTTGTGCGTTGCCTTTCCACTCTTTAAAAGCATTTTCGATATGTTCCTTCTGCTGTGACATCGGAAGCTCTTCAAAAGAGTGGATTATACGCTTAAAATGCTTGTATTTAAATTTCTTGTCAGTAATTTCTCCGAACTGGTCTGAGAAACCATCTGAAAACAGGTAAAATGAATCCCCTGGTTTAGTATCAATACAGTTATTTTTAAAGGAAGCCTCCCTTACAGGAGCAATACCCAGGGTCATTTTGTCAGGTTTAAATTCGGTCAGTTCCCCGTTCCTGATCATAATAAGGGGCCTGTTTGCTCCGGAAAACTGTAATTTTCCGGTTGTGCTGTCGATCATGCAAAGGCCAATATCAATGCTGTCCTGCGCATCACCATAGTTACCTGTCTGATGAAGAGCCTTCATGATCTTTTCACGCATTGATTAAGTATCCTGTTGGCATTTAAGTTTATATCCGATTGCAATATCTCATTCAGAAAACTTATTCCAAGAATACTCATAAGAGCCCCGGGAACACCATGCCCCGTACAATCACCTGCAGCAATGCACATTTTCTGCCTGGTGCAGAATGCATAATAGAAATCCCCGCTGACTATGTCGCGCGGAAGAAATAGTATAAAAAAATCTTTCAGCCTGCCCTTAAGGATTGCCGGATTAGGCATCAGAGCACGCTGTATCATCTGAGCATAACGAAGGCTGGCAATGTGATCATTCATGCCTCGCTCAGGGAGCAGTGAGAGTCAGGTCAGGATTATCATGCATTTCAACGCTCATAGGTTAATCTCATTAATACACGCAATAAATATACGTTATTTTTAATCCCATTCTACCTGCTTATCTACATTTTAGCAATCTCTTCTCTTAAGAAGTACTACATTTTCAACATGATGAGTATGAGGAAACATATCAACCGGTTGTACTCCTGCCACATAGTATGCGTCTGAAAGCAGCTGAATATCACGCGATTGGGTCGAAGGATTACAGCTTATATAAACAATTTTATCAGGAGCGGCTCTTAAAACGATCTTTATAACATCTTCATGCATACCGGCTCTCGGGGGATCAGTAATAATAACATCCGGATTGCCATTGGAGACCAAAAATTCCTCAGAAAGAATATCTTTCATATCACCGGCAAAGAAATGAGTATTTCCAATACTGTTAATTTTCGAATTAATTATTGCATCCTGCACAGCCTCAACAACATATTCAATACCTATTACCCTTTCAGAAAAAGCTGCAACATAATTTGCTATTGTCCCTGTTCCTGAATAAAGATCATATACGATTTCCTTTCCTGAAAGCCCGGCAAAATCTTTTGCTATCCGGTAAAGTTCCCTTGCCTGCCTTGTATTTGTCTGGTAAAATGATTTAGGACCAATCCTGAACTTCAATCCATCCATTTCTTCAACTAAATAATTATCACCATTGTACAGTACAGGATCCTGATCATTCAATGAATCATTTCTTTTTGAATTTATGACATACATGAGCGATGTGATCTGAGTAAACTCTGAGGCCAGAAAATCAAGCACCCCTTTTCTTTTCTCAGCATCTTCGTAAAAAAAGACCACAATAACCATGATATTACCTGCCAGATTGTTCCTGATAACAATATTTCTTAAAAATCCTTTTTGTTCGCGAAGATCAAAAAAACAAAGGTCCTTCCCGTGAGCATAAAGTCTTACAGCATTTTTTATTGAATTGGAAGGCTCCGGCTGAAGGTGGCACTCTTTAATATCAAGAACTTTATCAAATAATCCTGGAATGTGAAATCCAAGAGCATCTTCATTTTCAAACAACTCACCCGAATCGACCTCCTCTTTCGTGAGCCATCGTTTGTCGGAAAAAGTGTATTCAAGCTTATTCCTGTAATTGAATATCTCAGATGATCCTATAATTGGATTAATTTCGGGAAGGTTAACCTTCCCGATCCTGGTCAGATTATCGCTAACCTGCTTTTCCTTAAATTTCAGTTGCAGCTTATAAGGCAGATGCTGCCATTTGCATCCGCCACAGATTCCGAAATGAATACATCGTGGCTCTATTCTGTCCGGGGAATATTCGTGAAACTTTACTACTCTTCCTTCAAGATACTTCTTCCTTTTTTTAATAACCCTGATATCGACAACATCGCCAGGAATCAGCATTGGCACAAAAACAACAAGATTGTCCACCCTTGCCAGCGCATTTCCCTCAGCTCCGATATCGGTTATTGTAACCTTTTCCAATAAAGGAAGTTCTTTTCTGCTCCCCACCTTTTTAGTCTTTAAATTACCAGGATATATTTCCCAAAACAGCGCAAATATAACTGTTCCTGAACGACTTTTATTTAAAATACCTCGTTAACAGCAACGGTGATAAATATTAAATGATACGGTTCTGAAATTAAATGCCTGACATTTATGCTACCATTGTTTAAAGAAAAGAGTCTTAAAATACTTTGATACAGCAGGATTTTCAATTTGGACATATCATCACTAAACAGGTGTCTGCATTTCCTTCCACGACTGCCAGACTTTTCCTATATTTGCAGACATTTAATATTTCATATGGTTTCTGTTCAGAATATTTCAGTTTCATTTGGAAGTTTTGATTTATTAACAAATATATCTTTCCTGATTAACGATCAGGACAGAATTGGACTGGCAGGGAAAAACGGCGCCGGAAAATCAACACTACTCAAAATAATTGCAGGTCATCAGAGTCCGACTTCCGGTCTGATAGATATGTCGAAAGAGGTGACAATCGGATATCTTCCCCAGCAAATGAAAGTTGATGATACAACAACAGTAATTAATGAAACTGTAACTGCATTTTCTGAATTAATCAGCCTGTCAGAGGAAATAGAACATTGCAGTTTGGAAATTGCCAGAAGGGAGGATTATGAATCTGATGAATATCTGAAGCTCTGCGATCATATGACTGTAGTTGAGGAGCGTTACAGGATGCTGGGAGGCACAAATTATATGGCTGAAGCTGAAGTGACTCTTCTCGGGCTAGGATTCGAACGAAAGGATTTTGAAAGACCGACACAGGAATTAAGCGGAGGATGGAGAATGCGAATTGAACTGGCTAAAATTCTTCTGAGGAAACCTTCTCTTTTTCTTCTTGATGAACCTACTAACCACCTTGATATTGAATCGATCCAATGGCTGGAAACATTTCTTGCAGTCTATTCAGGTGCGGTGGTTCTTGTGTCCCATGACCGTGCTTTTCTTGATAATGTGACCAAAAGAACAATCGAAATCTCCCTGGGGAAAATTTATGATTATAAAGCTTCATGGTCAAAGTATTTGATTCTTAGAGAAGAAAGAAGAGTACAACAGATAGCTTCGTACCGCAACCAGCAAAAGATGATCGAGGATACCGAAAAGTTTATTGAGCGATTCAGATACAAGGCTACAAAGGCAATCCAGGTTCAGTCAAAGATCAAACAACTCGAAAAAGTTGAACGACTTGAAATTGATGAAGAAGATAAAAGTGCTCATTAACCTTAGATTTCCTCCTGCACCACGATCAGGAACAGTTGTTGTTGAGGCAGACAGCCTTTCAAAAAATTTCGGATCACTCATTGTTCTGAACAAGATAGATTTTAAAATATCAAGGGGCGAAAAAGTTGCTTTTGTAGGTCGCAACGGAGAAGGCAAAACCACTTTCTCAAGAATTATCATTGGCGAACTCGACTGGATGGGTAACCTGAAAATAGGGCATAATGTGAAAATAGGGTATTTCGCGCAGAATCAGGACGTACTTCTTGATGAAGGAAGAACAGTTCTTCAGACTATTGATGATATTGCAAAAGGCGATATCAGGACAAAAATCCGTGATATGCTCGGAGCCTTTTTGTTCAGGGGTGAGGATGTGGAGAAAAAGGTTAAAGTCCTGTCGGGAGGTGAAAGGGCAAGGCTTGCACTGGTCAAGCTTCTGCTTGAGCCAACCAACCTTCTTGTCCTCGATGAGCCTACAAATCATCTTGATATGCGTTCAAAAGATATCCTTAAACAGGCGCTGATAAAATATGATGGCACATTAATTGTAGTTTCGCACGACAGGGATTTTCTTGATGGGATTGTTGGTAAGGTCTATGAATTCAAGTATAACAAGATAAAAGAAAATATTGGCGGAATTTATGATTTCCTGAGAAAGAAAAAAATTGAAAACCTGAAAGATATGAAAGAAAGGACAAAGCAAGAAAGGACCGGAAAATGTCTCAACTAACAAACAGAAATACCTTGAAAAAAAGAATATGAACGGAATCTGAGAAAACTGAGGAAGAGACTTGAGGAATCAGAAAACTTTATCGAGAAGATAGAAGCTAAATAATTGCTGTTGACAAATCTATTCATGGAACCCGGAAATTCATCAGAAGCCCACGAAATTGATTATAAGAAAACAAGACTAAAGGCAAAGCTGAATGAAGAGATGAATAAGTGGTCACGTTACAGCCAGGAGGTTGAAGAGTTTTTAAAAAATAACGTCTAAAAATGGATTTCCTTCTACTTGAAAAAGAGTACAGGGTGCATGTTTATGAAACGGGACCTGACGGAAAGTTAAATCTATATTCACTTTTCAATTATATGCAGGATATTGCTTCAGACCATGCTATTAAATTAGGTTTCGGTCGGGATGACCTTATGAGAGATAACCGTTTCTGGGTGCTTTCGAGGATATATGCTGTTATCAATCAGTGGCCATCATGGAGAGACTCATAATTACAAAAACCTGGCCAAAAGGTACTGAAAGGTTATTCGCATCTAAGGGATTATGAAGTGAATTATCCTGACGGAAGGCATATTGCTTCAGGTACTTCTTCATGGTTAATTATTGATTGTCAACAAAAAGGATCCAGAGGCCCGATTCTATCCTTTCCCACTACAATCCTGACCTGCATGCTGACAGATCTCCTATCCGATATGCCACTAAAATAGATCCTGCCGAAGAAAATGGAAAGATATCATTGCCTTTCAGAATTAAAGTCAGCGATCTGGATATAAATCTTCATACTAATAACGTTAGATATCTGAAATGGGTAAGTGATAATTACAATCTTGATTTCATTATGAATAATAAACCTCAATCTGCTGAAATTAACTATCTTGCAGAATCCAGGTTTGACGAAGAAATCATAATAAAAACTTCATATGAAGAGAAGCATGATTCTGTATATAACCATTCAATATACAGAACGACTGATAATAAAGAACTGTGCAGGATAAGAATCGAATGGAAAAAAGATAACAATAAATAATATATTAAATTTGGGCATGAAGAAGAATATTTTTGTCAGGATTGTATGTATGGTGTTATCCTGTATGCTGTTTGCCACAGTATTGAATTCCTGTAAAACTACTCAACAGGTTGTTGACCACAAAGATCTCTCATATCTTTATAATCCTACAAAAACTCCGATCAATCCGCTTTATAATGTTATTAATCAGACAGATGAATCGTCGACTTTGTCTGTCAGATTCTCCACCGGTGATCTTTTTTTCTCCGAAGCCAATCCCCAGGGTGTGCCAACAGCAAGTGTATTGCTGACGGTTAAACTTTATAATCTGACTCAGGGAAAAGCCCTTGCCGATACTACAGCATTAGATCTGAGTATAGTAAAGGATTCGGGTAAAGTGGCATACATTTATAATGTTCCGCTTAAAGTTGAGAAGGGGATTGAATACCTGGCCGAGATAAAAGTCCTTGACAGGCTAAGATTGCTGGTATCACAGGATTTTGTTCAGTTTAATACACTTTCCGACAGCAACAGGTACAATTTCATGGCCCAAAGTCATTTTGATAAAAATGAACTCTTTAGCCATGTACTGAGAATTGATGAATACATAAATCTTATTTATACCCGTGGTCATATTGACAGCCTGTTCATTTCATTTTACAAACCATTCAAAGAGGTTCCTGATCCTCCTTCGATGCTTCTTCCAGAAAAGACTCTTGACTATGACCCTCAAAAGGTTCAGGCAATACCCTACTCCGAGTCCACGCCAATGATGTTTCCAAAAGAAGGCATATATCTTTGTTCAATCGACAGGAACCTTAAGGATGGATTCACATTCTTAAATTTAGGCTCAACTTTCCCCAGGATGACAACACCTGAGGCGATGATAGAACCTTTGGTTTACCTGGCAAACCAGGATGAAATGGCAGAACTGAGATCAGCGCCAAAACCAAAAGCAGCTCTTGATGAATTCTGGATCAAATGTGGTGGTAATGTGGATAAAGCCCGTGAACTTATAAGAATCTTTTATACCAGGGTGGTCTATTCAAATTACTATTTCACCTCCTACAAGGAGGGATGGCGAAGCGAAAGAGGAATGATTTATATTATATATGGCCCGCCAGACAAAGTTTATAAAACATCCGACGGGGAGATATGGGGATACAAAAAACCGGTGGTAAAATCAAAATGGGGAGGAAGATTCACAGTATCCGACTCTTATCTGGCATTCAGTTTTAAAAAGAGAGATAATGTATTCTCAGATAATGACTTTTACCTGAGCCGAAGCGAAACACTTGTAACATACTGGGATAAAGCCATAGCCAGCTGGAGAAAAGGCATTGTATTCCGCCTTGATAATCCAAAAAGCATTTAAAAATGTCAACAGGTAGTGTTCCAGTAGTTTTGATTGCTATATTTTGTCAGAGCTGAAATATTTATTAACTGAATATCAGTATATTAACGCTGGTTTCTCCGGGCAATCCGGGTTTGCGAGACATATGATTAAAAATCTTTTCTATAAATTATAAAATGCAGAAAGAATCAGATTGTATTTTTGGATTACATGCCGTGATTGAGGCCATTAAAGCGGGGAAACAAATTGACCGGCTTTTGATAAAACAGGGGCTTCAGGGTGCTCTTTATCGCGAACTTATGACAGAGGTCAAGGCCCATAACATTGTCTATCAGATTGTACCTCTGGAGAGAATAGAATTAGTGACACGGAAAAATCACCAGGGGGTACTCGCATGGCTTTCGGTCATAGAATATCAGTACATTGCCAACTTGCTTCCTATGATATTCGAAAAGGGGGAAGATCCACTGATAATAGCTCTCGACGGAGTTTCGGATGTAAGAAACTTTGGTGCTATTGTCCGCACTGCTGAATGCCTGGGAGCACATGCAATCATTATTCCTGAAAAAGGATCAGCAAGGATAACAGCCGATGCAGTAAAGACATCAGCAGGAGCATTGCATTCCTTTCCGGTCTGCAGGGAAAAAAGTATTGTCCATGCAATAGAGTATCTCAAAGAATCGGGGCTTAAGGTATTCTGTGCCGGTGCAAAATCCTCAGGATCAGCCTCAGAGACAACATTAACCGGGCCTTCTGTTTTAATTCTGGGGGCAGAGGACAAAGGAATAAGCCGCGAGCTTATGGAATTATCTGATCATCAGATAAAGATTCCAATGACAGGCACTATAGGATCTCTTAATGTTTCAGTTGCTGCCGGTATTCTTCTATATGAGATAATCAGGCAAAGGTCAGCCTGATTTATTCAATTATTCCTCTTATCCTGTTGTCAAGCATTTCCTGATCGGCAGTAAATGATGCAAGACCTGCAAGAGTGAGCAGAGTATCGGGTGCAATTTTACCTTCACTTATCTTTTTCGCCCATCTTTCATGAACCGGGATTTTCCCATCAAATGCAATAAAACTCTTCTCCTCTTTCGTGAGTGACGGGAACATATCTTCACAACCCTCTTCATGAGCAATATGGATCAGTTCAACGCCGCTTGCCGGTAACTTTCCGGCTAATCGCTCAGCAAGCTTAAGTACTTTATCGTCGACTTCCCAGAATTTCTCAATATGAGCGTCTTTTGCTGAATCAAAAAGATTCACATCATAATTTTCATGAGTCCGGGATGTGAATTTACCACTTAATTCCTTATGACCGGCTGCAGCTACTTTAGGAGGCATAGTAAAGACATCCACTCCTGCCAATAATTCAAGCTGGTTATAATTTCTCAGACTGGCTGCAATCTGTTTGGTTTGCCACGGGTTCTCAGCTGACAGACCTGTCACCCAGTTTTGTGACGATATAACAGCTTTCTCTCCTGCCCCTGATCCATCTCCAAGTTTGTTATTGATCATATAGGCACCAATTCTTCCCAGGAAAACATTCACGTAATCAGGTCTGGCCACTTTGGTAACCAGTACGTTTTCGCGGGCGCTGAATCCAAGTGTAAAATTTACCTTTACTCCTGAGTCCTTCAACAGTCTTGCCCCTATCAAACCTTCTGCAGTATATGGCACTTTAACAATAAATTGTTCCGGACATATATCATGAAATCTCCTGCCATAGTTTTGAATTGCTTTAATATCGTGGGCAGTGTCGGTGTGAAGTTCGACACTTACATAACCGCCGAATTTAAGTGCCAGCCTCAAAGCATGCCTTGCATTCAGGATAAATGCAATCTCTTTTACCCTTTCTTCCTGTGGCAGATCTCTTACAACACTTTTAGCCTCGGAAATAAAAACATCATAGATGCCTTTTTGTATTTCATTGTTAAGCAACGAATTATTGGTTGTTAAAGCAACCATTTCCGCTGACCAGTTCGCTTCCGCCTCGTCCATATCACCTGTGTCGAGCCAGAGTTCTGTTCCTGTATTAAAAAGTGATTCCCAGAAGGGGTCGCTTTTGCCCGTAACATGTTTTTCACTTAGATTCTTCCAAACAAAATCGCTAATTCTGGTATTAATGTCAGCCATGGTTTCAAGTATTGATGTGATATATAAATATTCAGTTTTTTAATAAAGTATGCATGTCTTCACCTGATGGTTTCTGGAAAACTGTGAGTCCGAATTCATCCATGATTGCCAGCAGATGCTCAATTATCTCTGACTGCAGGTTTTCATATGAAACAAACTGTATGTTTTTGGTGAAAAGGCTGAGTTGCAAAGGAAGGCCATTGCCATCTGCAGTACCGTGTTTCATTAAAATAGTTTGTGTCGTATCAACACCCGGGTATTGTTTCAAATAAGATTCAGCATAAAATCTGAAGACCATGAGATTTGTTAAATGTAAAGAATTGAAAAATGGGGCAACAAGAGAGTCAGATTCCTTCACTGAAAGACCATCATTTTTTTCTTTTGATTCAATAAATTCTTTTAATTCAGGTACTTTGCACAGCCTTTCTCTAAGCTCCTTATCAAGAAACCTTATGCTCCTCATATCAATTAATATCGATTTCTTTACCTGCCTGATGCCAGATTCCTCCATCCCCTTCCAGTTCTGAAAAGAGTCATTTACAAGCGAATAGGCTGGAACTGTTACTATTGTCTTATCGAAGTTCTGAACCTTGACAGTATTAAGAGTAATATCCGAGACTATCCCGTCAACATCACGACGAGGTATTGAAATCCAGTCGCCGACTTTTAACATTTTATCAGCTGAAAGCTGAATACTGGCAACGAGCCCGAGAAGAGTATCCTTAAAAACAAGTATCAGGACAGCAGCCATAGCGCCTAATCCGGCGATTAGTGTGCTTATATCCTTTTTGAATATGACCGATACAATAACCAGGATAGTAACAACAACTATCAATATTTTTAACAGCTGAACATATCCCTTGATATGACGATGACGCGCAATTGGCAGCGTTTTATAAATCTCATGCCAGGCTTCTATAAATGATAGAATAACAACCATACCTATTATTACCATATAAATGTAGGTCAGGTTATGTATCAGAATGAGCCATCTGGGATAATCTTTAAGAGCCCATGCCGCCATGAACCAAATGACAAGCGCAGGAGCGAAATGTGATAACCTTGTAAAGACCTTCTGCTTAAGGAAAATGTCATCCCAGGTTGTAGCTGTCCATTTGACAATCCTTGCAGAAGTCTTACGGATAATTGCTTTTGCTGCAATATTTGAAAGCCATCCAAGCAATATGACAATCAATACAAGAGCAATTGTACTGAGGAATGTAGAGAAGCTGTTACTTAATCCTGCGTCAATAAATAATTCTTTAAACCATATTGCAGGATCATTCCTTAATGGCATATCAGAAGATTTAAATAATTAGTGGCAAAAATAGATAAATTATCAATCGGTCTCATTGAATATTTTTAGCTTTACATCATTCTAGTAAAAATAAATTTGCCATGAGAACAATTGTTTCGGTTATTTTATTTTGTCTTTCGCTAACCTTATCGGCACAGGATAGTTTTGATAAGTATTTTAAGGACAAAGTCTTAAGGTTCGATTTTATGCTTGCCGGTAATAGCCATACCACTACTGTTTACCCGGTTGGTATGAAGGAGGAGCCATTCTGGGCAGGTTCTAAAACCATTCTCGTAAATCCTTTCAATTCGGGGAATTTTAAATATGAGCTCTTTGATGTAAACAGCAATACCCTTATTTACTCAAGAGCGTTCTGTACTCTTTTCCAGGAGTGGCAGACGACTGATGAAGCAAAAAGTGTTGACAGAACTTTCTACGAAGTTGCTACAATGCCCTACCCGAAAGACAAAGTAAGGTTTGTGCTTAGTAAGAGAGAGCGAAATGGATTATTCTCAAAATTATATGAAACAGTAATAGATCCCGCAAATTATTTCATAAGGAAAGAGAATCCGGTAAATGTAAAAGTTACAAAAATTTATGGTGAAGGCGATCCGCATACTTCTGTTGATCTTGCATTTATAGCAGAGGGATATAAAGCCGATGAAATGGGAAAATTCAGGGAAGATGTGAAGAGGATGGCTGGTTATCTATTTGCTGAACCACCATTCAGCGATTATAAGGATAAATTTAATATCTGGGCAGTTGAGGCTGTATCTCAGGATTCCGGAACTGACATTCCTGGTGAGAATATTTATGTTAATACTGCCCTTAATTCAAGTTTCTATACTTTTGGTATTGACCGTTATCTGACTACACAGGATATCAAGGATGTTAACGATTATGCTGCGGCTGTTCCTCACGATAATATAGTTGTTTTAATAAACAGCACCAAGTACGGAGGAGGGGGTGTTTACAACTATTATACCGGAACAACAACAGATAATCAGCTCTCTCCAAAAGTTTTTATTCATGAATTCGGACATGGATTTGCTGGTCTTGCAGATGAATATTATTCATCTACAGTGGCATATGATGAATTTTACCCTCTTAATGTGGAGCCCTGGGAACCAAATATTACAACACTGGTCAATTTTGATGCAAAATGGAGAAAGATGATCGACAAAAACACTCCCATACCGACTCCGGCTGAAGAAAAATATAAAGATGTAACAGGGGTATTTGAAGGCGGGGGATATTCTGCAAAAGGGATCTATCGCCCGGAGATGGATTGCAGAATGAAAAGCAACGGTCCTAAAGGGTATTGTTCAGTTTGCCGCAATGCAATAAAGGAAATGATTGAATTCTATATAAAATAATTCTGTAGGGACGTTGCATGCAACGTCCCTACAGTTTTTATTCAATTTGTTTTTTATTTGTTCTTTCTGTCAAACAAATAGAACAAAACAAGACTAAGGCCTCCGAAGAAAAAGATCATCGATGTGTAATCGGCACCTTCGTTAAGCAAACCGGCATTTGAGAGGATTCCACCTGTAATGATACCCAGTGCAATTCCCATAAAAAGCATACCCATTTTCAGTGTAAACTTGTTCCAGTTAAACCAGGAGCTCTGGCCCTCTTTACCGGTGTTGAAAAGACTGGCATCTGCTCCTTTTTCAATAAGTGCCATTCTCTCTTTATTACGGGTATTGACATGAACATAATAAATTCCGAATACCGTGGCAAAAAATGCTATAAAAGCAACTAATACTCCCATGACTTTAATTATTAATTTGGTTAAGAACTCTTTTTTCTCCTTTAGACAACAATAATATTACACCGGTTACAAAAAAATTGATTAATTAATTCTTTCCCCTCGTAACCAAATAATAACTTTACTCGTCAAAGAGACAGAATGGATTATAAAGGTGATATATATTATATAGACAAGATCCTTGGCGGAGACATTAATGCATTCAGCTATATAGTTGAAAGACATAAGGATAAAGCATATAATTTATCATTCAGAATTTGTGGAAACCACGAAGAGGCCGAAGAGCTTGCACAGGATTCATTTTTAAAGGCCTATAAATCGCTTGGGAGTTTTAAAAGGAACAGCAGTTTTTCCACCTGGTTTTACAGGATTGTATATAATACTTCCATTTCGCACGTAAGAATTAAGAAAAAAGGAGTTCTTTCGCTTGAAGATTTTCCTGCTGATTCCACTGATTTTTTAGGGAACAACACTAGTGAAGAGGAAGCTGAAAAGGAATACAGAAATTCATTGGTCAGCTTTGCTCTTCAGAAAATCAACGGGGATGAAAGAGGGCTTATAAGTCTTTATTATTATGAAGAAATGAGTACTGATGAGATTTCAGATGTAACCGGAATCAGCAAATCAAATATTAAGGTTAAGCTATTCAGGGCAAGGCAGAAGATGCTTGAAATAATTGAAAAAGTGGAAAAGAAAAAATTAATATATAATGACTGATAAGGAAACAGATAAGGAAGATCTTCTTAGACAATATGTAAATAAAGAGAAGATCGAGCTGGCCCCTGAAGGATTTACTGCAAAAGTAATGACACGGGTCAGATTAGAAACAGTGGCTCAAATGGCTTCTGAAAGACCACGGAAGAAGAATCTTGTTCCTGTTATTTCAGCTGCTGTTACAATATTACTGATTGCTTCAGCCCTTCTAATCCCGGGAAACCAAACAGATTCTCTGGCCAATCCGGTTTTAAGCATTTTTAAAAGTATAAAATCTTTTTTGCCCGATATTAAGATATCCACCATCTTCCAGATGAATCTTCCATCAGTGACGATCTATGTATTTATCGGTATTTTAATACTTACATTATTTGACAGAGCACTACGGATACCCGGGAACAAATCAAGGAAAAGCACCGTCCGGACAGCGTGGTCCCCCAAAAAAACCAATTTTACGCAATTTTCACTTTTTTGTGGCGCCGTTCCGTCTTCAACC
>CAVVGP010000161.1:0-41322 GCA_963747625.1 uncultured Bacteroidales bacterium
TGTCATTGTACTTGGTTCGGTTGGTCTTGTTCTTGATTATCCCCAGATTCTCGGTCATCGCGAATATTACTCTGTCCGATGGGTCGCCAGCCGCACTCGGTCCGCGAATTCAGACGGCCCCTGAGGACAAGATGCGCCAAATGCGTCGGAAGCCCACCGTTTTAGACGGGATGGTGTTTTTGCCAACGACAAGGCCGAAAACGGTTCGGTCCGGCTTCGGACAAAGTGTATTGTGCCGGCAACCACACTATCTTCAGGCAAAGTTGATTGAATCAACAACCGGGATAAGTGGTCTGAAACCAGTATGAAGGAGAAGAGTTCATCGGAATGTCCGTTGTGCGGAAAACCCAACCACTGCGGATTGGCCCGGGCGCGAAGTTTGCTGGTGTCTGAACGTGCAAATCCCAGTTCGTCGTTTGATGCAAATTCCGTCAGCGTCCGTTGGCAATGCTTGCATCTGCCAAGCCTGTGCAACCGCCCCGTTGCACGCGGAGCCAGCAAAAACCCTCAGGCCTGCTGAATCCATTAATACATAAGAACCACAATGGCTCTCAGCTTTCGTTCTCATAATTGGCCTGTGATGCCGGTGTAATGAGCAGGTCTTGGTTCCGAATGCGGACATCCCGGCTTGGGAAAAGCAGCGGCGGGCCGCAAATCAATTGGCAGGTGTAAAGCTGAGGACCCACTTCTTCGGTTTCCCTGGTAACAAGCCGTATCCGGAACCGAGTGCGGTAATCATTAAATGAAATGTTGAGGATTAGGCTAAGATATGATCTATTAGTTGTAGTCCTCGGGCATGAGCCTGAAGGGGTTTTGGTTTTCCCAATCAGTCGTAGTGCCCAAGGTACAAGGGTTGGTTAGTGTGTTGTTAAGGACCGGACGCTGCAAGACCTGGAAATTATTGAAAGGCTCAGGCAGGAAAAAAGAGATATCATTGGTGTTCTGGGTCATTATAATAACTGGGAATGGCCTACATTGCTTCCATATTATCTTAAATACAAAACCATTATAATCTATAAACCACTGCAAAACAAGTATTTCAACAATTTTGTCAACAAACACAGATCAAAATACCGGAATAGTTCTTACTCCGACATCTCTGGTGATAAGGGAAATAATAAACAACAGGAAGGATAAAATAAATACATTTTCTGTTTTTATCTCCGACCAGATTCCTGCAAAAGGAGATATAAAATACTGGACAAAATTTCTGAACCAGGGATTAGGCTTTACTGTACAGGTGCCGGAAAAATAGCTGCAAAGTACGACATTGCAATAGTTTTTTATACATGTTCAGAAAGTTAAAAGGGGTCATTATAATATTGATTTTGAACTTCTTTATGATCATACAGCCGGACTATCGGAAGAAGTGATCACAGAGACTCATGTCAGAAGGCTCGAGGAGATCATGAAAAGAAAAACCTGAATATTGGATTTGGAGTCACGGCGCTGGAAACACAAAAAACCGGTAGAAAATGGATAAAACAGCAATTGTAATATCTAAACTGGAACGGGCTTGACTTTCTGAAAAAGTTCCTTGCAACAGTTGTAAAATACTCAGAAGATGAAGAAACGATAGTTTGTGTGGCAGATAACGGGTGAACTGACGGGTCTCCTGAATGGGTAGCTGAAACCTTCATGAAGTAAAATTATTAAAACTCGATAAAAACTATGGTTTCGCCGGGGATATAACCTCGCTATGAATCAGCTTGAAGCCACATATTTCGTTTTACTGAATTCCGATATTGAAGTTACTGAAAACTGGCTCCATCCGCTTGTCCGGCTCATGGAAAAAAATCCTGATGTTGCGTCATGTCAGCCAAAAATTTTGTCATACAACCAGAAAGATCATTTTGAACATGCCGGCGCTGCAGGTTGCTTTATCGATAAATACGGTTATCCTTTCTGCCGCGGAAGAGTTTTAAATAAAATTGAAAAAGATACAGGTCAGTATGATTCTGCAATTGATGTTTTCTGAGTAAGCGGAGCTTGTATGATAGTAAAGAGTGAGCCATGGACAAAATGTAGGGTTTGATGATGATTTCTTTGCTCATATGGAAGAGATTGACCTGTGCTGGCGTTTTCATAAAGCCGGGTATCGTGTATGTTTTTTGCCTGATTCAGTTATCTACCATGTGGGAGGTGGACCCTCCGTACAGCTCACCATTAAAAACGTATCTGAACTTCCGGAACAGCCTGTTTCTTCTTTATAAAAACCTGCCGGATAATAAACTTAAGTCCGTTTTTTATCCATCAGAAAATCATTGCACGAGTTTCAGCAATTTATTTTCTTTTGAAAGGCAGCTTCAGAGCCTCAAAGCTGTCTGGAAAGCTCATATGGATTATTATAAGGCAATAGATAAACTCAAAGGAAAAAGGGAAGCTGTCAAAAAGATAGAAATAAACGCAGCCCAGGAAACTGTTTTGAACAAGAGCATTGTTTTTGAGTTTTATATTAAGGGCAATAAAACTTATAAGAGCCTTATATCATAAAGCAGACTATAATGAAGAGATATCAGATGATAGTATTTTTTTTCATAGTACTGACAATATACTCACTGGTAAATATTTACTTGTTTTTTAAAGGGTATAATGCAATTCCCTTCCTGCAAAAAAACAGGTTTATCTATGCAATTACTTTCTTCTTGCTTGCTGCACTTTTTATTTTTGCAAAAATACTCGAATCAAAACACTCCTCTGTTATAACTGACATTCTGAATATCGTTGGAGGATTCTGGCTTGCTTTTATGCTTTATGGTTTCCTGTTTTTTCTCCTTTCTGATATTATTTTGCTGATAATCAGGTTTCCCGGGGTTATCAGGGGCGATAATATCTTTCTTTTCAGAAAATGGTCATTTATTGTTGTGGCTTCTGTTTCTTCACTTTTAATAATAGGAGGTTTTATTAATGCTATAATACCTGTAACAAGGGAATATAATATCACAATAAACAAATCGGCCGGACAAGTAAAGACCCTGCGTATAGCAGCAGTGTCTGATATTCATCTCGGGAGTATAATAAGAAAAAGAAGCCTTAAAAAGCTGTCGGGTATGATAAAGGATATGAAACCGGATCTTATTTTACTGCTTGGAGATATAGTTGATGGCGAAATCGGTCCTGTTCTTCGAGGTGATCTGCTACAGTATTTCACATATCCGAAGTCCATGGATGGTTTGTACGCTATTACCGGTAACCATGAATTTATTGGGGGCGCCAATCGTACTATACCATACATTGAAAGCAAGGGAATAAGAGTTCTGAAAGATGAAGTTGTGACTCTTGAAGGAGGTATTCAGCTAATAGGTAGAATAGATAGGGATTCGTACCGTTTCTACAAAAAAGAGAGAATGCCTCTTAGTGAACTTATGCAAAAAGTGGATACAACCAAACCTGTTATTCTGCTTGACCATCAGCCTTTTCACCTTGATGAGACTGCCAAATATGGTATTGATATTGAACTTTCCGGACATACTCATAACGGACAGATGTGGCCACTTAATTATGTTACCAGGAAGATCTATGAATTGAGTTATGGCTATATGAAGAAAAGAAATACAAACTTTATAGTCTCCTCAGGCTACGGATTATGGGGGCCAAGAGTAAGGTCGGGCAGCAGATCTGAGGTCCTTTTGATAAACCTTGCTTTCACCGGAAATAAGAATTAATCATAAAATAATCCATCAGAACTTAAACACCGATCTGCAAGGTTATATATAACTATAATGCAAGTCAATATTTGTTCTTTGACTTCAGCAGATTGCAATTTGCTAACAGATCTATCACTTTGAAGGTCTTAGAAAAATATAATACTCCTATAGAAGATCATAAATTTTTTAAGCCTGATTCCTCTGGAACCCTTAATCAGAATTGTGGCTCCCGTTATTGGCTCTGCTTTCAGAAATTCAACCAGCTTTTCTGCGTTTTCAAATGCTTTAAAATCTGATTTTGAGGATATTTTATAAAATACATGTCCTGGAAGAATGACCTTTTCAGCAAAGTGCGAATGCAGGACTTTCAATACCCTGATGTGCTCCTCTTCGCTTTTATCTCCCAGTTCGAGCATATCACCCAGAATAATAATTTTCCTTTCAGCTTTTATCTCAGCAAAAGAGTCCAGGGCTAAAAACATACTGGTTGGATTGGCATTATAAGAATCACATATAAGGGTATTGTTTTTTGTGACTTTAATCTGTGATCTGTTATTGGCAGGCTTATAATTTCCGACAGCACTTATAATTTCCTTTATATCGACTCCCAGGAACAGCCCTGTAGCTATCGCGGCTCTTACATTTTCCAGATTATAGCTGCCAAAAAGGCTGGTGCTTACAATTATAGGTATTATGATGGTAGGTAACTGATAATTTAAGGTTAAAATCCGAAGGATCCTGTCGATCAGTAGATCGATTCCGGTAGGATCAGAAAATGGAACAGCCCGGTTAAGGACTCTGAATATTTTTTCAGCAAGTAAAGGATCTTTATCGTTATATAATGCAACACCATTTACTTTCCGCAGATGTTCATAAAGTTCTGTTTTTGCTTTAACAACACCTTCAAAAGAACCAAAACCTTCAATATGAGCAGTACCAATATTTGTAATAATTCCATAATCAGGTTTTGCTATAAGACATAAGGTTCTTATTTCACCAATATGGCTTGCGCCCATTTCGATAATCAACATTTCTGTACCTGCAGGTGCAGACAGGATTGTAAGAGGGACACCTATATGATTATTAAGGTTTCCCTGGGTATAATGAACTTTAAACTTTTTTGAAAGAATAGATGCAAGAAGTTCCTTGGTAGTCGTTTTACCATTGGTTCCTGTTATAGCAAGTACCGGAACATTCAGTCTCCTTTCTGAAATGAGATGCCAGAGCCTGAAGCTCTAAAAGACAATCATCTACAAGGATTGTGTTTTCAGTTTCAAACAGAGGGTCGTCAATAACAGCACATGAAGCTCCTCGTGAAAGAGCTTCGGATGCAAATTTATTCCCGTTATAATTATCGCCCCAGAGAGCAAAGAAAATCTGCCCTTTTTCAACTGTTCTTGAATCAGTTGATACTCCGGTGGATTCTTTAAAAAGTTTAAATAGCTGTTCTGTTTTCATATCAGTAAAAAAATGCCTCATTATGAAAGCATAATGAGGCTAATATTGTCAGAGAACCAGGTTTTATAAGCCTGCCGGGCTTCCAACCCTTATCATTGCACACCTGAAGCCGATATCATCACGACTGCTTTCCTGATCAAGAAATCTTCTTGTTGAAGGATTCAGCCAATAAGCTCTGTCTCTCCACGATCCACCTTTATACACCCGTGCATTATCATTAATCAGAGTAACAAAATCATTTGCTGTTTGGAGCAGTATCCTGAGCATACATTCTCACTGAACCTTTTTTCCCGTCCTCTACAGTAAAATCGGTTCCTCCACCACTGGGAATAGCCGACTGCAAGATCGCCATCCCTGTAGTTCCTGTAATCACCTTTCTGATAATTATACCTGTTTGCGACATCTGCATCTTTAACTGTATCGATGATTAAACGTCCAAGTTTATCTTTAGCAACAACTGCTCCATTTGCATCACGCTTGAGATCAGTAAATACATTCCCTCTGAAAGGATTAAACTCATCGACATCTTCTGAAGTAAGAGGACGATAAACATCCTGAACCCATTCGTTAACATTTCCTGCCATACAGTAAAGCCCATAGTCGTTAGGCCAATAAGATTTCACATCAACCGTAATACTTCCATTATCGTTCAGACTTCCTGCTACTCCCATAAGGTCACCCCTGCCACGTACAAAGTTAGCCATCATCTGTCCTCTGTTTTTTTTTGATGAATTTCTGACGTTATGGCCATCCCACGGGTAAATTCTTCTTTCGTAGATCCTTTCTTCAAATGTATTGCCTCTTAGTCCATAAGCAGCAAATTCCCATTCAGCTTCCGTAGGAAGCCTGTAATTTGGAAGAAGTAATCCATCTTCAAAAGTTGTACGGCGTTCAGTTTTATTTGGATTAAGGCTCGGCCTTAACTGATTTACAACACCTTCATATTGACCGGCCAGATATGCTTCAGTATTAAAATTCTTCTCGTTAGTTTGATTCGGATCGGGGTTAAGTTCACCTTCATCTATAAGCAACTGTTCATTAACCCTGTCAGTCCTCCATAAACAGAAATCGTTTGCTTTCACCCAGCTTACACCTACTACCGGATAATTATTATATGCAGGGTGCCTGAAATAATACTGCACATAAGGATCATTAAAACCCATCGGGGTTCTCCAGACCAATGTATCGGGTAAGGCTCTTCTGTAAACTTCAGGATAATCTTTATAAACTCTGCGCAGCCAGAAAAGGTATTCTCGGTAGTCAACATTCTTAACTTCCGTTTCATCCATATAAAATGAAGATACAGTAACTGTTCTTGGCCGGTTATTCCAATCGAACATAACATCCTGCTGCAACCTGTCCCATCGTAAAACGACCGCCCTCAATCAGCACCAGGCCGGGACCTGTTTTCTGCTCAGCACCAAGAGCAACTTCAAATCCACCATTGTCAGGATCATTATATTTCCATCCTGTTGAAGTGGAAACTTCATCTTTACCCTTTTTCTTAAAGATACAGGAAGTTAAAAGCAAGACAGCGATTAAAACAACTGGTAAGGCTCTGAATTTATTCATAACTCCTTTAGTTTTATGGCTTTTAAGAATATCCAAATATACAAAATTTCACTAAATCGTTTTTTTACTCACCAAATATAACTACAATTTAGGAAAATTTATTGTTTTGATTGATATTTCTTTTTTCAACATTATTCAAACTGAATGCCAGTCCTGCCTGATGGAGAAGCGATACTGGCATTAACTTATTTCCGGAAATTGCATTAAACCTGTAATTGTAATACAGAGTGATTCTTCCGGTAGTTAGAGAAAATCCTGCCTGAATATCCAGGTTTTTTTCTGAGTCGCCTAACGCTACAATATTAATTGCCAGATACTTGCTCTCTAAAGCTGCTCCTAACCCACCATTAACATATCCATTCTGAATTTCAAAATATGTAAGAGGCTGGATTTTTAGATTCTGAGCACTGTTAACAGGAAAATCTCCTGAAATGTGAATAAGCAGATTTCTCTTTAATCTTTCATTTGAACTCCCTGTTGGCTGACAGGTCAGGTTCAGCAAGGTTGATTAATGGAAAATCCGCCCGAAATTTTCCTGATAATAAAAAAGAAACCTGCCCCAACATCGAATATGGTTCTTCCCGGAGAAGCCAGCACTTCAGATGAAGGAAGCGATCACTCCTCCCAGAGGATCAATCTGATCGGGAAAAATTGCATTTTCAAAATTAAAGCCCCTGTGGTAAATTGAAGCAGAAAGACCGGCATTGATAAATAGGTCTTTACCTGCCTGCAAAAAATATGCATATGACAAGCCTGCCTTCAGATCATTAATGATTCCACCCAGGTAATCATCGGTGAGATATAGACCAGCACCGCCATGGAGTTCAGAAAAATATGAGTCATATGAAAAATATACTGAATGAAGATTATAATTGTTTCCGGGATAAAAATTAAGATATGACAGCCTCAATACACCATCTCCTCCGCTTCCGGCAAGTGATGGATTATTAATCATCATCATCTGGTAACCCGGGCCCGGATCAATTTCCTGTCCGAAACAGTAGACGGGAAGTAAAAAAACAAAATAGACTAATTTATTAAGGTGTCTCAACATATTAAAAATTACTGCAATATCAACGCAATGATGTCGTTATTATTATATTAATGACCTGACGTACAAAAAAACGAAATAAAGTAACAAACAAAAAGCACATTTCTATCTTTGTCAGTCACAATGAGAAGAATTTTTCAAATATTCCTGATATACTGTTTCCTTTTTATCCGCTAACTGTGCGCACAGAACACCAAAGATAGTTATTCTTCAAGTTCCGTACTCTCGTCAGGGATATGGTTCAAAATTGCGGTTACATCCGATGGAATATACAGGATTGACTACTCGAAGCTTAAACAACTTGGACTGGAGAATCCATCGAATCCAAGGATTTTTGGAAATAACTTCGGACGGTTATCATATTATAATGATGATCCAAAACCCGATGACCTGAAAGAGTTGGCTATTTTTATATACACAGGTAGTGATGGTATCTTTAATGATGGCGATTATCTGTTATTTTATGCTAAGGGCACAGGAAGGTGGAATTATAACCAAACCACAAAAGAGTATGATTACCTGCATCACAATTATTCCGATACTGCATTTTATTTTATAACATCAGGGCCAGATCCCGGGAAAAAGATACTCAATTCAACAGAGCCATCACAAACTGCGACTTACACTTCTTCTGAATCAGATGCTTTATTTATACATGAAGAGGATGATGTAAATCTGATAAGTTCCGGAAGAGAATGGTTCCAGGAAATATCAGGAATCCAGATAGATCCGGGTTTTAATGAACTTGTGACTTCAGAAAATGTAAAATATAATATCAGGGTGGCTGCAAGGGCTTCAGTGCCTACCAGCTTCAATATTTACGAAGGAAATTCACTTATAAGCAGTCTGCCGGTACCAGGAGTGGATCTTTCTGATTATAATGGCACATATGCACAGATTGCAGATTCATCAGGCTCGTATCTGCCATCTTCAGCCTCTCCTATATATAGCATAAATTTCTCTGATAATGGGGAAACAGGAGCACACGGATGGCTTGAATGGATAACGCTTCAGGGAAGAAGGATCAACTCATTTTCAGGTTCAGCAGTACAGTATTCCGACTCAAAATCTGTTGCACCTGGAGCTATAACCACATTCAAAATTCAAAGTAATGGAAATGATCCGTTAGTCTGGGATGTTACCGATCCTGTAAACGTCAGTCAGATCAAATATACCAAATCGGGAGATACTATCAAGTTTAAAAGTGCTACAGATACGCTCAGGACATTTATTGCTTTTACAGCTTCCGACGCTATAATACCGCTTATTAAACCTTCTGCTATCCCTAACCAGGACCTTCATTCATCTGCATCTGCCGATATGATAATTATTACGCACCCCTTATTCCGGGCTTATGCTGAAGAACTGGCAGCTCTTCATTTAAAAAACGATGGTTTGATATCCCAGGTTGTCACTCCGGCTCAGATTTATAACGAATTTTCAGGAGGGATACCTGACATTGCCGCGATTAGGAATTATTTGAGGATGAAATATCTGAAACAGAAGGACAGTTCTCATCCTCTGAGATACCTTCTCTTGCTCGGTGACGGTTCGTATGAAAATAAGACCCCTCCTCCGAATAATCCGAATTTCATTCCTACATACCAGTCAGAGAATTCGAATGTTGTTGTTTCTTCATTTACATCTGATGATTTCTATGGCCTTCTGGAGGACGGAGCCGGAGAAGCTGACGGTAACCTTGATATAGGTATCGGACGTCTGCCTGTTTCAGATACAATACAGGCAGGTATCGTCATTTCAAAAATTAAAAGATATCTCGACCCTGCAAATATGGGTGATTGGAAAAATGTGATCTGCCTTACTGCCGATGACGAAGATGAGAATATTCATATGATTGATGCCGAGGGACTTGCAGAAGTAATTAATGACAGTGTTCCTTCGTATAATATTGATAAAATCTACCTTGATGCATACAAAGAGACAACAACCGTAAACGGACAATCCTATCCCGATGTTAATAAAGCAATTGACGACCGTATAAATTCAGGATGTCTCATATTCAATTATACCGGACACGGGGATGAAAATAATCTTGCAGCCGAAAGAGTGGTCACAACAGCCGATATTAATTCATGGAATAACGGGGGTAAACTGCCACTTTTTATAACAGCTACATGCGAATTCAGCAGGTTCGACGACATAATAATTAATATAGCTACAAAACAGATGACAAATAAACCATCAGGCGGTGAACTTATCCTGATGAACAAAAATGGCGGAGGTATAGCCTTAATGTCCACTACAAGAGTCGTATATTCTGCTCCCAATTATGATCTGAACAAAAATATATACAGTTGTGCATTTACTCATAATAATGATGGTAAATCACTTACCTTCGGAGATATCATAAAAACAGCTAAAAATAATTCTGTTCCCGGTCCAAATAAAAGGAATTTTACTCTTCTGGGTGATCCGGCACTTAAGCTTGGCTACCCTTATTACGGAAAGGTTATTACAGACTCTATTAACAATGTATCGGTATTAGATAAAATCGACAGTCTTAAAGCACTTTCACTTATTACGGTTGCAGGGCATGTGGAAGATCCCCTTGGAAACACACTCAACACATTCGAAGGGATAGTCTCTCCGACAGTATTTGATAAACCCACTTTAATCAGTACTCTCGCAAATGACGGGGGACAAACAATGACTTTTTACCAGTCAGAGAATATTCTTTTCAGCGGCAAGACAATGGCAAAAAATGGAAGATTCAGTTTTACATTTATGGTACCAAGGGATATTGACTATACATTCGGTTCGGGGAAAATTAGTTATTATGCCAACGATGACAATGAAGACATGAACGGAAGTTTCAGTGCAATTGTTGGGGGATTTTCCAATTCCTTTATGACTGATAGCGTCGGACCTGATATCAGATTATTTATGAATGACACACTCTTCAGGAATGGCGGAGTTACCGACAGCAATCCAACGCTACTGGCTCTTATAAGCGACCCGGGTGGCATAAATACCACAGGGACAGGAATTGGACACGATCTGACAGCGTATATGGATAATGAAACCAGCCAGTCATTTGTCCTGAATAATTATTTTGAAAATGATTTTAACAGTTATGTCAGCGGAAAAATAAACTATCCTCTTTCAGGTTTGAGTGAAGGGAATCATTCTCTCACGTTAAAAGCCTGGGATAATTTTAATAACTCCTCGGAAAAAACGATTTCATTCCTGGTTGTTACCGGAGAAAAATTTATACTCCGTAATCTTATTAATTATCCTAATCCGTTTTTAAACCAGACAAGCATTTCGCTGGAGCACAACAGGCCGGATAACGAAATGGATATTACTATAAATATCTTTGACATGAGCGGAAGGAGCATTAAAGTCATAAGGACAAAGGTTGCAGCATCCGGTTATACCATACCCCCGATAGTTTGGGACGGAAATGATGATGGTGGAAAAAGAGTCAGCAGGGGAATATATCCATACACTGTGACAGTAATAAGCGGAAATAATGAAACTGCAAGAGCTTCAGGCCGAATGATCATTTTATAGGATCTAAACAATATTAGGCACAAAAAATAGTTTTATATTTGTAAATTCGTTGAATTAAAATATCCTTATGAAGAAAAAGAAAATTGCTTTGGTTATATTTCTCATAGCCCTCTCTGGGAAAACTACTATATTTTCACAGCAAAGTTCAGGAGAATTAAATGCTATCCAAACGGTTGTTCCATTTCTTACAATAGCTCCCGATTCAAGAGCAGGAGCTATGGGCGATGCCGGAGTTGCTACTTCTCCCGATGTATACAGCCAGCATTGGAATCCTGCAAAATTTGCTTTTATCGACGGTAATGGCGGAATAGGTGTCTCTTATTCTCCATGGCTCAGAAATCTGGTCCCGGATATTAATATAGCCTATCTATCAGGATATAAAAGAATTGACTCAAAACAGGTTGTGGCAGCAAGTCTTTTGTACTCTTCACTTGGCGATGTGCCATTCACTGATGAATTTGGAAACCTTCAACGCACTTTTACTCCTAATGAATTTGCAATTGATGCAGGTTATTCAAGACTTTTATCCGATAATTTTTCAGGAGGAATTGCTTTCCGTTTCATATATTCCAATCTTACAGGAGGAACATACTCCGGCGGCGTTGCAACAAAACCAGGAATTTCATTTGCAGCTGATGTTTCAGCTTACTACCATAAGCCTATCAGTTTATTAAGCAAGGATGGGCAAATTGGATTTGGCGTTAATTTTTCAAATATCGGCACAAAAATGAGTTATTCATCAGTGCAAGCTGCTGATTTCATACCTATGAATTTGCGCATCGGAACATCCGCAACAATTAACCTCGACCAATTTAATAAATTAACTGCCACCCTCGACCTTAATAAACTTCTGGTTCCGACTCCTCCTATTTATAGCAGTACAAACCCCGATAGCATAATAAAAGGCAGAAATCCTAATGTCTCTGTCCCGGTTGCAATAATACAATCATTCTATGATGCCCCGGGCGGATTTAAGGAAGAAATGCAGGAAATTACCTATTCGATCGGACTGGAATACTGGTACAATAATCAGTTTGCCATCAGGGGCGGCTATTTTTATGAAAATCCGACAAAAGGAAACAGAAAGTACTTTACTGCCGGAGCAGGATTCAGGCTTAAAGCAATTACACTTGATTTCTCATACCTGATGCCGGTTGCACAAAATAATCCTCTTGCTCATACCTTACGTTTTTCGATAGCATTCGATTTCAATTCGCCAAAAAATGCCAACAGGATCAAAGGGATGAATATAAGGATCGGGCAGGGAATTGATTTTCACCAACTTAAAACAGGATTGGATTTATGGCTGGGAGGAGTGAAGATACCTTCCGAAAAAGGATGTGTGGCGCATTCTGACGGCGATGCACTACTGCATGCAATATGTGATGCCCTTCTTGGTGCAGCGGGATTAAGAGATATCGGATATTATTTCCCCGATACATGATAACAAGTATAAAAATATCGACAGTAAAATACTGCTGAAAGAAACATATGACCTGATAAGACAAAAAGGATTACAGATAATTAATATTGATAGTACAGTATGCCTGGAAAAACCTAAAATATCCTCTTTCATCCAGGAAATGAAAAAAACTATATCAGCCATAGTTGAAACTGAACCTGACAATGTAGCAGTGAAAGCCACCACTACTGAAAAACTTGGTTTCACGGGGAGAGAAGAGGGAATTATCGCAATAGCAGTCGTATTGCTTTCAAAATAAAGGTCTTACACGGAATTTGCTGACAATTAAGTGACCATGGCCTGGCACTCTTCCCAGTAATTTTTATTTTCCTTTAATCTTAAAAACATTTCTTAAGGCTTTCTCAAAGCATCTTCAATCAACTTATCATCTGCAATATAAGGCACAGTTACCTTAAGACCAGGTGTCCTTTCCATTTCTCTTTTAATTGTGAAAATAGCTTCTTCGTTCCTTGCCCAGCTGCGACGTGCAATTCCGTTGTTTACATCCCAATGAAGCATCATCCGGAGTTTCTTTCAGTTTCGGAAGTGCCATCGAGGACCATTCCAAATCCTCCATTTATAACTTCTCCCCACCCTACTCCACCTCCATTATGCAGCGATACCCATGTAGCTCCACGGAAAGAATCACCGATTACATTCTGAACAGCCATATCGGCTGTGAATTTTGAACCGTCATAAATATTTGATGTTTCCCTGTAAGGAGAATCGGTCCCTGATACATCATGATGGTCTCTTCCTATAACTACCGGGGCTGAGATTTTCCCCTTTGAAATGGCATTGTTGAATGCAGAGGCAATTCCATTCTTCCTTCAGCATCAGCATATAGAATTCGTGCCTGTGAACCAACCACCAGTTTGTTTTTCCCTGCTCCTTTAATCCAGTGAATATTGTCCTTTAGTCTGTTGCTTTATCTGCATGGCGATTTTTTAATAATTCCATAAGTGTTTCAATGGCAATATTGTCAGTGATTTCCAGATCGGAAGGTTCATTTGAACAACAAACCCACCGGAAAGGACCAAAGCCATAATCGAAACACATGGGTCCCATAATGTCCTGAACATATGAAGGGTATCTGAATTCTCCATCATGTTTCAGAACATCTGCTCCGGCCCTTGAAGCTTCAAGCAAAAATGCATTTCCATAATCAAAAAAATAGGTTCCTCTTTCAGTGTGCCGATTTATAGCCTTAACCTGTCTTCTTAATGATTCACGTACAATTCCTTAAACCTTTCAGGATTTTCCGACATCATTAAGTTTGATTCTTCAAAGCTTAAACCGGCTGGATAATATCCCCCTGACCATGGATTATGAAGCGAAGTCTGATCAGAGCCAAGATCAACATAAATGTTTTCATCAGCAAATTTCTCCCACACATCTACAATATTCCCCTCGTATGCAATTGAGGTCGCTTTTTGAGCTGAAGTTGCCTCTTTTACTCTCCTCAAAAGACTATTCAAATCGACAAATACTTCATCGACCCAACCCTGGGAATGCCTTATTTTAAGTGCTTTGGGATTGATCTCCGCTATAACCGAAATAATACCTGCAATGTTTGCCGCTTTTGGCTGGCCCCAGACATTCCGCCAAGACCGGATGAAACAAAAAGCTTACCTTTTAACACATCTTCCGCCTTAGATATCATCCGTACGGCATTGAGAATTGTAATGGTAGTACCATGAACGATACCCTGAGGTCCGATATACATATACGATCCTGCTGTCATCTGTCCATACTGCGATACTCCGAGAGCATTAAATTTCTCCCAGTGATCCTGTGATGAATAATTAGGGATTACCATTCCATTCGTAATAACTAATCTGGGGGAACTTTTCAATGAAGGGAAAAGACCCAGAGGATGACCGGAATACATTACCAGCGTCTGCTCATCAGTCATCTCTGACAGGTATCTCATAGTTAGCCTGTACTGAGCCCAATTCTGAAAAACCGCACCATTACCACCATATGTTATTAATTCATGAGGATGCTGTGCAACAGTAACATCAAGATTATTTGAGATCATCAGCATAATTGCACCCGCACTTCTGGAGTGAAACGGGAAATCATCAATATGACGGGCCTTAATTTCATAATCAGGTCTGAATCTGTACATATATATCCTGCCATAAGATGCAAGTTCCGTGGCAAATTCTTTTGCCAGTACAGGATGGAATCTTTCCGGAAAATACCTGAGGGCATTCTTTATTGCAAGTCGTTTCTCAACATTATTAAGTATATCTTTTCTTTTGGGAGCATGATTAATGTTCAGGTCATATGTCTTAAGTTCAGGTAGTTCAGAGGGAATACCCTCTGAAATCAATTTCTTGAAATCAGTAATTGTCATATCCGGTTATTATAAATTATTATGTAAAGTTAGTAAAAAACAAAAAAGCCGGACTCTATACAGTGAATCAGCTTTCATTAATATTTTGGAATTCAAGCACTATTACAGATGTCCTTCTTTTATTATTTCATCATCGACGAGAATTCGTCCGCAATATTCGCAAACTATGATTTTCTTTCTTGATCTGATATCCAGCTGCCGCTGAGGAGGGATCTGATTAAAGCACCCGCCACAGGCATCTCTCTGAACCGGAACTACTGCAAGACCGTTTCTGGCATTTGAACGGATTCTTTTGTAAGCTGCGAGTAATCTATCTTCAATAATAGCCTCAACTTTTTCGGATTTTTTATATAAGCCTTCCTCTTCTTTCTGAGTATCGGAAATTATCTCATCAAGCTCTGATTTTTTGTTATCAAGATCAGTCTTGCGATCGGCTAGAGTTGCCTCTGATTCTGCAATAACCAATTTCTTTTCCTCAATAAGAAAATTAAACTCCTTAATTTTTTTATTGAAGAGTTCAATCTCCAGGTTTTGATATTCAATTTCTTTGGAAAGTGAATCAAATTCCCTGTTATTTCTTACATTTTTTTGCTGTTCTTCATATTTTTTTATCAGCAATTCAGCATCGGTAATCTCATTATTCTTCTTAATAACCGATTTTTCAAGAGTTTCAACTTCATCTTTAAGATTCCCTAACCTGGTTTCTAATCCAGCTATCTCATCCTCCAGATCCTGTACCTCAAGCGGTAATTCTCCCCTGAGAGTCTTTATTTTATCTATCTCTGAATCAACTAATTGTAAACCATATAATGCTCTTAATCTTTCTTCAACAGAAATTTCAGACTCATGTGATTTTGCTTTTTCCATCTTTAAAAATAATTTATCGGATTCGTATTTGTTTCTGAAAACCGGACTGCAAATTTAGGGAATTTTTTAATAATTAAGTCTTTTAAAATTTCTCTCGAGAATTTTTCACTTTCAAAATGTCCTGTATCTACAAGTAATATCTTGTCTTCCGCTTTAAAAAAATCATGGTATTTAAGATCAGCAGTCAAAAATACATCGGCACCAAGCTGAAATTGCCTGATTGATAAGAGATGCTCCGGAACCTCCGCAAAGTGCAACTTTTTTTATCATTTTCCCGGTCGGCTTCGAGTATCTTATACCACAGCACTAAAAACAGAAGAAACAAGTTTCAGAAGTTCGTTTTCAGTGACAGCATCTTTAAATTTTCCGATGCATCCCAAACCGATTCCAGCATTTTTGTTTTCAAGGGAGTAAAGATCATAAGCCACTTCCTCATAAGGATGAGTATCAAGAAGAGCCGTAATCACTTTATCTTTCAGATGAGAAAAGAGAATAGTTTCAAAGCGGATCTCCTTTTCAAAATGGACTTTCCCTTTTTCACCGACAAATGGTTTTGCCATTTCATCGGCTCTGAAGCTTCCCGTACCAGAAGTTATAAAACCGCACCGGTCGTAATTACCAATAACACCTGCTCCGGATTCAAAAAGACTGTTACTTCAGCTTCCAGATGAGATTCAGGGATATAAGTAACAAGTTTTAATAAGATGTTTTCAGACGGGGATAAAACGCTGATTTCTTCCAGACCAATTTTTTCTGCCATTTTCGTGCTGACGCCACCAGTGAAGACGTCGAGGTTAGTATGAGCTGAATAGACAGCAATATCGTTCTTTATTGCCTGATACTATTCTCTCAGTAAATGATTTACCTCCAATGCTCTTAATCCCTTTGAAGATAAGAGGATGATGCGATATTACCACATCTGTTTTATCAGCAATAGCTTCATCCATCACCTCCCCGGTAATATCGAGGTAAATAAATCTGAGGATATTTCACGTTCCGGTATGCCGACCTGCAGACCGGAATTATCATAACCTTCCTGAAATGACAGAGGAACTGCCGAATCAAGATATAAAGTAAGATCTTTAAGTTTCATACTGATTTCCTCTGTATCCCTTTATGCCTTCTCAGTGGCACTCTATGTAATAGAAAAGAATTTAATCCCCTTCGAAGAACTACAAAGAGGATCGCAGAGAAACAAAGAGATTATATATTATATATTATCTTTTATGTTGAGAAGGAATGTTTATCTTCAGAAGTGATTCATTGATTTCGTATTTATAATCTGTTTCGGCCCATTTTTCAGACAGCCTTTTTTTGGCTCCTGAAAGAGTCATTCCTTCATCTTTTAGCAGATGATAAATGATCCTAAGGTTTTTAATGTCGGCAGGTGTAAAAAACCTGTTCCCTTTTTTATTTTTCATGGGTTTGAGAATATCGAACTCATTTTCCCAGAAACGAATTGTAGATACCGGAACTTCAAGCATTTCAGCTACTTCCCCTATCGAATAATAGAGTTTTTCGACTCTTTTTTCTTTATATGGCATATTCATTATATAAGACTTCACCAATGAAGGTTTTAGTCAGGGAACAAAATATCTTTTATCCAAAAATTCTTTCTTAAAAGTTAATCCAAAGATTGACCAGTTTTAGACGCAATTTCAATAATTCTCTCATATTCAGCAGAATTCAGATCTTCGAAATAGTAGTTTACAGGATCTACATTGACACCATTTAGTTTAATTTCATAATGAAGATGGTTTGCAACCGATATTCCTGTACACCCGACAAAACCAATGACATCGCCTCTTTGTACCTTTTGTCCAACCCTTACATTGAAATCACTTAGATGCGCATATATGCTTGTATACCAAAACCATGATCAATAATAATATGTTTTCCCGGCCTCTTGTGCAGATAAAACTCCAACAACAGTCCCATTCCCTGTAGCATAGACGCGGTTCCAAGAGGAGCTGTGAAATCCATCCCGTAATGAAACTTGCTGATTTTATAAATAGGATGTATTCTCCATCCGAAACCTGAAGCTGTCCTTATAAGATCTTTATTGGAAATAGGAATAATAGCCGGGATTGATCTGAGCATTTCTTCCTTATTTTTAGCCAGTTTAATTAGCTCATCAAACGATTTTGACTGGATATAAATCTTCTTCCTGATCTTATCAAGCCTTTTAGCTGTTTCTATAACGAGTTTGGAATTGTTATAACCTTCAAGAGCTTCATATCTGTTCACTCCTCCTATGCCTCCTTCCCTCTGGGTAGATGGGATTGGCTCAGCTTCAAAGATTGTCCTGTAAAGATTATCGTCGGTTTTCTGAAGATCTTCCAGAACATTTTCAACGCTATCCATCTCACGGTGAATAAAGTCATACTGAATTGTCATTTGTTCAACTTCCCGTTTAAGGGCTTTCTCCTTCGGAGAATCAAAGAAGGAAGCAAAAATAACCCAGTAAATCAGCGCAATAATAAGCGATCCGACAAAGTAAGCCAGAAGCCTAAGCATCAAAGTTTTTATTCCAAGTCTTATTTTGTCGAAAACTCAGAGAATCGGGATTAAATTTATATTTCGTTGTTGGCATAATGTGCAAAGATAATTAATTCTGAAAAAATAAGAAACTCGCTATCCAATATGGATATTAAGTTATTTGAATATAGGAAGGGAAAAGGGATTATTTGAATTTTGATTTTGATTCGAAAGCCTGAATCATTTCTGTATATTCTTCCGCACTGACATCGTTGTTGAAGAAATTAACCGGGTTTTTATGCTGACCAAATTGTTCAATCTGGTAATGAAGATGAGGTCCGTGAAGATAACCGGTACTGCCGCTTAAACCGATCAGATCTCCTCTTTTACATTCTGCCCTTTAACAACTTTAATATCACTAAGATGCCCATAAACCGTCTGAAACCCATAACCATGATCAATTACAATACAATTTCCGAATCCTCCTGAGTTCCAACCGGATTCAATAACCGTGCCATCGCCTGTTGCATATACATCTGTACCATACGGCACTTCAAAATCCTGTCCGTTATGCATTCTCGGTGTTCCAAGTATAGGATGAATGGTCCTGAATTTGAATCCGTCACCAAGCTTTAAATTTCACACTTACCGGACTTATTCCCGGGAAATGATCCATTTCCCTCTTCCATTCAGTGGCTTTTTCAGCGATAGTCTTGAATGATTCGGTCTGGACAGTGGCCATACTCTTTATCTCATCAATCTTCGATTTGTAAGCGATCAGCAGATCTGAGTTATGATATACCTTAAGATCACTGTATCTGTCAACGCCTCCGAATCCTGCTTTCCTGTATGATCCAGGAACACTATCCATATCGAGTATAGGCCTGTAACGTTTATCATCGGAAAGTCTGAGACTATTAAGAGTTGCAAGTGAATTGTCGAGCTCTCTGCCATCAAAGAGTATTGAAGCTTAAGATTTTCGATCTGCTGATTAAGCAGTTTCTCTTTGGAGATCCGAACAATTTTCAATAAAAGTGCCATAAAACGTTGCCAGAATAAGCGATCCGGCAAGCCAGAGGAGAATGTGCAAAAGTTTCTTCTTCCAGGGAAACCTGACCTGCTTATATTGCAGATCGGTCAAATCAAGACATATTTCCGGTTTCGTATCAACAGCCAGTAGAATTTTTGAAATATATATTGCTATTTCACAAATCTAAAGCAAATAAATTAATTTTACAAGCTTAAAATTAACGAAGCTTAATTTAATATAATTCTCAATCACATGAAGGCACAGGAACTGAGGCAATTATTTTTTGAATTTTTTAAATCTAAAGGACATCATATAGTGCCTTCAGCACCAATGGTAATTAAAAATGACCCGACACTTATGTTTACCAATGCCGGGATGAACCAGTTCAAGGATATATTCCTCGGTAACATACACCGGTGAACATAAAGAGTAGCAAACTCACAAAAATGTTTAAGGGTTTCAGGCAAACATAATGATCTTGAAGAAGTTGGACATGACACTTATCACCATACGATGTTTGAGATGTTAGGCAACTGGTCATTCGGTGATTATTTTAAGAAAGAAGCTATCGAATGGGCGTTGGGAATTACTTACAGAAACTTGAAAATTGATAAGGACAGATTGTATGTTACAGTATTTGAAGGTAATAAAGAGGAAATGTTGCACGTGATGATGAAGCATATACCTATAGGGAAAAATGTATTTCAGAACCCGAAGAAGGATTATCTGAAGGATCAAAAAAAGACAATTTCTGGGAGATGGGTGAAACGGGACCATGCGGACCATGTTCAGAAATACATATTGATCTAAGGGATGAGGAGAGAGAAAAAAGATACCAGGGGATGAACTTGTAAATAAAGGACATCCACTGGTGATTGAAATATGGAATCTGGTCTTTATCCAGTATAACCGAAGGTCTGATGGATTCTTGAGCAACTTTACCTGCCAAACATGTCGATACCGGCATGGGATTTGAAAGACTATGTATGGTTGTTCAGGGTAAAAAATCGAATTATGATACAGATATTTTCCAGTCCGATAATAAAGGAGATTTCTTCAATAACAGGTAGGAAATACGGGGTAAATGAAAAATGGGATATCGCACTCCGTGTTGTTGCAGATCATCTGAGAGCAGTAGCCTTTTCAATTGCCGATGGACAATTCCCTTCAAATAATAAAGCAGGATATGTTATAAGAAGAATTCTCCGACGGGCGGTCAGATATGGTTATAATAACCTTGGTATAGAGGAACCATTCATGTATCAAACTTGTTCCAGTACTTGCATCGACAATGGGAGACAATATCCTGAACTTCAGTATGGCAAAGAACAGATCTCGAAAATAATCCTCGAGGAAGAAATTGCCTTTCTTAAAACTCTTGGAAAAGGATTAAAGATGATTGAGAAAATGATCACTGATCTCAGGAAAGAGCATAACAATATTCTCTCCGGGGAAAGTAGCCTTTGAGATGTATGATACTTTTGGATTTCCTGTTGACCTTACTCAGCTGATTCTTAAAGAAAATGATATGCAATCTTGATATGAAAGGATTTGAGGAAGAGATGAAGAATCAGAAAGACCGTTCACGTGAAGATGCCTCTGTTGAAGCAGCAGACTGGATAGTTATAAAGGAAATAGAAGGGACCGCATTCACCGGTTACCACAAATTGGAAGATGAAGTCTGCATAACAAAATACCGGAGAGTAAAGGTTAAAGGAAAAGAGACGTTTCAGATTGTTTTTGATAAAACCCCATTCTATGCTGAGGCCGGTGGTCAGACTGGAGATACTGGTTTTATCTTATCCGGAAATGAAAAAATTCTCATTTCAAATACGATTAAGGAGAATAATCTGATAATTCATATTGCCGCTAAAATGCCGGCAGATGTTACTAGTGTGTTAAAAGCGACGGTAGATTTCGAAAAGCGTCTGATGACCGCCAATAATCATACTGCCACTCACCTGATCCATTTTGCGTTACGTTCTGTCCTTGGAAATCATGTGGAACAGAAAGGTTCTCTAGTAACTCCTGATCGACTGCGTTTCGACTTCAGCCATTTCAGCAAAATGAGTAAGGAGGAATTTCAAAGGTTGAAGATCTGGTGAATAAAATGGTCAGGGCAAATTATACCGGGAAGATAACCGATGGAGTTTCTATGGAAAAAGCCAGATCGATGGGTGCTATGGCTCTTTTTGGAGAAAAATATGGTGATCGCGTAAGAGTTGTCGAGTTTGGAAAATCAATTGAGCTGTGCGGAGGAACCCATGTTAAAGCTACAGGTAGTATAGGCCTTGTAAAAATTGTTTCAGAAGGCGCCATTGCTTCCGGCATTAGAAGAATTGAAGCTGTAACTGCCTCAAAAGCTGAGGAATATATTAATGAAAGATTAAATATTGTCGAAGAGATTGGCACACTTTTAAAGAGTACTGGAAACATATCAGAAAGTATTGAAAGACTTCTGGCAGAAAATAATTCCCTTAAAAAAAGTGTCGAAAAATACCAGGTTCAGTTTACTGCCGGAAGGATGAAAGAACTTATAGATAAAGCGGTAAAAATTAATGATATAAGATTTATTTCCGGCCAGATTGAAACCGATTCAACCGATGTGATAAAGAATGTTGCCTATCAGCTTAGAGGATCTTCTGTAAATACAGTAATGGTTATCGGATCAGAAATTGCGGGAAAAGCAAATTTGCTGGTTACGGTTAGCGATGATCTTGTAAATGAAAGAAACCTTAGCGCAGTTGACATTATCAGGGAAATTTCAGGAGAAATCAATGGAGGCGGAGGCGGACAACCTTTTATAGCAACTGCAGGAGGAAAGAAGCCGGAAGGCATTAAATATGCATTTCTAAAGGCTGCTGAATTCCTGAAAAAATTCTGAACTCATCATCTCGCAATAAATAAATAATATTCCAATTCGAAATTTATTATAAAATATACTATTTATAATATGCTGTTTATGTGATGTTTGCATGTCAATATGCTTTTTATTGCAAACCTCCCTGGTATTTGTTCGAAAATAATTATTAGACTTGTTGCCGGATTAATTAAATACCTGTAACCGGTTTTTAATGTTTGAAAATTAATTTTCAAGTAGTTTGATCAGGCAAATAATTCCGCCTGACCTTTAATAATATATGTTTATGATCGAAGTTAAAAGAACTTTTGACATTATTGAATGGAACCTAGAGAAATATCCGCGGAAGGATATGTTTGGAGGAAAAAAAGACAAGGAATGGATAACCTATTCTACTGAAGAGGTAAGTAATTATGTAAACTGGGTAAGTTATGGCCTTCTTTCCTTAGGATATAAAAAGGGAGACAAAGTGGCTACAATAACCGGCAACAAGCCTGAGTGGAATTTTGTGGATATGGGTCTCGCCCAGGCCGGACTTATTCATGTACCTATATACCCTACAATAGGTACTGATGAGTACGAATATATTCTTGAACACTCTGAAGTAAAGGTAATTATACTAGGCAACAAGACAATATATAATAAGGTAAAACCAATTGCCAATAAAATAGGCGGATTAAAGGAAATCTATTCATTTGACCCTGTTGAAGGATTGAAATCATTTGACGAAATAGTTGAAGCAGGCAAGAAAAATGCTGGTAAATTTAAGGATGAGCTGCAAAAAATAAAAGAGAGTATAAAACCTGAAGATCTTGTAACTATTATTTACACTTCAGGGACTACCGGAAATTCCAAAGGTGTTATGCTTTCTCACAACAACCTGGTTAAAAATGCAATAACAACATCAAAAGCTCACCATCTTGGCTATGGACACAGAGCTATCAGCTTTCTGCCTCTATGTCATGTTTATGAAAGAATGGTAAACTACCATTTTCAATATAAAGGAATAAGCATTTATTATGTGGAAAATATGGGTACAGTGTCGGAGACTGTAAAAGAGATTCAACCACATATTTTCAATACTGTACCTCGTTTACTTGAAAAAATCTATGATAACATTATAAGTAAAGGAAGAAATCTTCCATGGTTAAAAAAGAGGATATTTTTCTGGGCAGTTAATCTGGGACTTAAATTCAAACTGAAAGAAAATTCTAAGTTCTATAAATTCCGTCTTAAGATCGCAAGAAAATTAATTTTCAGCAAGTGGAAGGAAGCTCTCGGAGGAGAGTTGCAGGTTCTCGTATCCGGTGGTGCAGCCCTCCAGTCACGACTCGAGAAAATATTCTGGGCAGCCGGTATACCTATCATTCAGGGGTATGGCCTCACCGAAACCTCTCCTGTAATTTCAGTTAATCCTTTAAGAATTGATGAAATAGGGTTTGGAACCTGTGGGCCTGTCATTGAAGGTGTCGAAGTTAAGATCGCGGAGGATGGTGAAATTTTATGCAAAGGAGTCAATGTAATGATGGGTTATTATAAAGCTCCTGACCTTACAGACGAAATGATTGACAAGGAAGGATGGCTTCACACCGGTGACATAGGTATAATTGAAGATGGAAAATTCCTGAGGATAACTGACAGGAAGAAAGAAATGTTTAAACTCAGTGCCGGAAAATATATTGCACCACAGCCAATTGAGAATAAACTAAAAGAATCATTCTTTATAGAGCAGGCCATGGTAATTGGTGAAAATCAGAAATTTGCCAGCGCTATTCTTTCCCCTAATTTTACCTTTCTGCACGACTGGTGCTCAATACATAAGATACAGTTCCGCGATAACAAAGAGCTGATTGAACTGGCCGAAGTTGGTGAAAGATTCAGCAAAGAGGTGAAAGAGGTTAACAAATCCCTAGGCGAATTTGAACAGATCAAGAGATTCAGGCTGGTAACTGAAGAATGGACTCCACAGACCGGAGAATTATCTCCTACACTGAAACTAAAAAGAAATTATCTTGCCAAAGAGTACTGGAACTTAATTGCTGAGATATACTGTAACGGTGAAAAAGCGACAAACGTATTGCACAGAATTAAAAAAGGCATTAACGGGGTGCTTAAGAATCTGCCAAAATTCTAGTTTGTTTCAGCTTCAAAAGTCAAGAAAGTTCCTAACGACGGTAATCGAGTAAGACCTGTTGTAACTACTCAGTGGCTATCGGTGCATTTCAAATGATTCTAAGTATATCTGAAAATGTATTTTCACAAAGGTATCACCTGATGGCAGAGAGAAAAAGCAATTTAAATTAACTCATACTTCATAAGTTCTGATTTTTTGTATATGGCACAGTATTTTTTGTAATTTTGAAGCTTTCATATAAGAAATGAGGAAATTTATTGAGGTAACTCTTTTTATTATTGTACCGGTTATTGTCCTGTTACTGCATTCCTGTACGCCTGGATCCTGTTTTGAGGAAACAGAGTCATACCTCAAAGCCTCGTTTTATGATAATGCTACAAAGACACTTCTTGCACCCGACAGTATATCACTCAGCGGATTGAATAATGATTCTATTATCTATAATAAGATAGCAAGTTTACAACTTGCACTGATACCCCTAAATGCCTCAGCCGAAAGTTGTGCATTCAGTATTAAAATAAATGGAGTCACCGATACCCTGGAATTCCGTTACAGCAGTTATCCGCATCTTATATCCAAGGAATGCGGCTATACATATTACCATCAGCTTGATACTCTACCTAAATATACAAAACACATCATCAAGGATATATACACTAGTAATGAAACAATTACAAATTTAAATGTGGAGAATATTCGCATATTCTATTAATCTCCTGCTTTTCCTGTACTGTAGTTTGATTCAGGTTTATGCCCAGGATACAATTCCAATTCCTCTCAAAGTTAAAATTGGTTTGGAAGTATCTGGTCCTGCTATATATTATTCAGATAAAAGTATTCTAAATGAAGAAGGCTATATTTCCGTCGATCTGAATGAAAAGCGATCGGTCATACTTGACATCGGGCATCTCAATTATAAGTACAGTCAGTATAACTATTCATATCTGAGCAATGGAAATTTTGTAAAGATTGGAATAGATTTCAATCTTCTCAGCGCAGATAAATCACTTGGAAAGTATTATGCAGGAATTGGCTTCAGGTATGGTCTGAGCCGCTTCTTTCGGAAGTTCCAATGCTACAAAAGACAGATTACTGGGGCACAACCATCTCTTCAATTCCTCAGAGCATGAATTGGGGTCATTTCCTGGAAGCATCTCCTGGTGTGCGTGCAGAAGTTTTAAATCATTTCAGCATAGGGTGGTCAGTTAGCCTTAGAATGTTGCTCTACACAAGTACCGGCAAAAACCTCAGACCAGTTTATTTCCCGGGATATGGAGATGGTAGCTAAAACATTCACAACCGGGATGAGCTATTTCATTGTATGGAATATCCCTTATAAAAAGATACAGGTAATACGTAAAAAAGAGGTTAAGGAAGAACCTGAAGATGATGAGGATACCAATACCGATAATAACAATGCCAATGGTACTTCAGGCAACAGGCAACAGGGAAAAAACATCAGGTGATTAATTTTTTTCCTGTCATGGGATGATGCGGAACCATGAAGGAATGATTAACTTCAAACAATCAAGGCT
Organism: uncultured Bacteroidales bacterium; assembly: GCA_963747625.1. Classification (GTDB taxonomy): domain Bacteria; phylum Bacteroidota; class Bacteroidia; order Bacteroidales; family VadinHA17; genus LD21. The sequence continues at coordinate 25,991 of CAVVGP010000161.1, forward strand.
GTTATGGTTTTCTGCTGAAAATAAGTAACCCGATAAAAGTAAGTACGCCATTTAACAGCAGCAATTCAAAACCGAATTTATACCCGTTAAATAACTGCACTGAATATTTACTGAGAAAAAAACAGGCTACCGGTGAAAAAACTGCAATAGCCGGAGTAATTTTATCATTTACCCTTCTTCTGGTAAATAACCCAAAGGAGTATAATCCCAGCAACGGACCATAAGTATAGCCTGCAATTGTAAAAAGCTTATCTATTACTGCCTTGTCATTCAATGCACTGAATATCATAACACTGATAAAAAACACCAGGGCAATTGTCAGATGCACCATATATCTGATTCTGGTTTTTGCTTTTTCTGTAAGATGCCTTCTCTTCGTTCAAGACCCAGGAAATCGATACTCACAGAGGTTGTCAGAGAAGTTATTGCACCATCAGCGCTCGGGAACGCGGCCGAGATAAGCCTAATAAGGAATACAACACCTGCCACCGGTCCCAGATATTTGATCGCAATGGTAGGAAAAATATCATCACTTGAGGCTAATTGTAATCCCCTTATTCTGCATAAAAATAAGTAAAAGTGCCCCAAGAAACAGAAACAACAGGTTTACTACAACGAGTATGCCGCTGAATGTGAACATATTCTTCTGAGCTTCCTTTATGTTCCTGCAGCTGAGATTTTTCTGCATCATTTCCTGATCGAGCCCTGTCATAACTATTGTAATAAACATCCCGCTGAAGAACTGCTTAAGGAAAAATCGCGGATGATGCCAGTCAGTTATAAACATTTTTGAGACAGGACTTTCTCTTACAACTGGAAACAAGCTTAAACAGGGTAATATGCAGGTTTTTCCCTATATAAATAACTGACAGGATAACTGCCAGCAGCATAAAAGTCGTCTGCAGGGTGTCTGTCCATATTATTGTCCTTATTCCTCCTTTCATTGTGTAAAGAATAATCAGAATGATAAATATCAAGAACATTAACCCAGAATGGAATGTGCCATGCATCAAAAACAAAAATCTGCAGAACATCTATAACTAGGAACATTCTCAAAGAAGCTCCGAGTGTTCTGGATAATATGAAAAAGCCTGCACCTGTTTTATATGACCAGAATCCAAACCGCTGTTCCAGGTATGAATAAATAGATGTCAGTTTTAACTTGTAATACAAGGGCAGCAGGACCAGTGCTATGACAACATAACCGAGCAAGGTATCCTAAAACGACAACCATATAGCTGAACTGGGTATCTTTTACCCAACCGGGGACAGACATGAATGTTACACCGGAGAGAGAAGCACCAATCATTCCATAAGCGACTACAAACCAGGGAGATTTTTTGTTGCCTATAAAAAATGACTGGCTGTCGCTTTCCGGGCTGTCAGCCAGGTAACTGAAAACAAAATCAGCGTATAGATCAGAAAAATTCCGAGAATAAGCAGAGGTGACATTTAAGGATCAATTAGTTTACAAGAATAACAAAAAGAATGGAAGACAAAAAATTCTCTCTCTGTTTAATAACACCGGAAAATTGAACTAATTTTGCCTAAAAGTTTTCAATATGAGTTTTACGGAATTTCCTTCAAGGCTTCTTGAAAATGCCGTGAATGAATTTGCTTCACTTCCAGGAATTGGAAGAAAAACAGCTTTCAGGCTGGTAATGAATTTATTAAGAAGAGACTCTGAAGAGATAAAAAAGTTCGGGGAGAGTATAATCAGGCTTCATGAAGAGATTCATTATTGCAAGATCTGCAATAATATTTCAGACACGAAATTTGCAATATCTGCAGCGATGAAAAGAGAGACAGATCTCTTATCTGCGTGGTGGAAAACATACAGGATGTGATGGCGATTGAAAACACACGGCAATTTCAGGGGATTGTATCATGTACTTGGAGGAATCATTTCACCTATTGATGGTATTGGTCCTTCCGATCTGAAAATCGACAACCTTGAAGAAAAAGTAAGACCGGAGGTATCAGTGAGATAATTCTTGCTCTGAGTACCACGATGGAAGGTGATACTACAAACTTTTATCTTTTTAAAAGACTAAATAAATATAATATACGTATGACAACCCTTGCCAGGGGTGTGGCAATTGGAGATGAGCTGGAATATACCGATGAAATTACTTTAGGACGGGCTATTAATAACCGAAATCCATACCAGCAATGATAACTTCCATTAATCAGTTTCTTTCAAATTCAGGAAAAGGCATGAAGAGATCTGCAATCAGAGAGATCCTTAAAAACCTTCAAAAACCAGGGATGATCTCTTTTGCAGGCGGGCTGCCGGCACCTGAAACATTTCCTGTTGACGATCTCAAGGAGATTGCAATTGAAATCCTTGAGAAAAACGGACCCGAAAGCCTCCAGTACAGTACAACGGAAGGAGATTATCTTTTAAGAAAAATGCTTGTCGAAAGGCATAACAGGCAGGGTCTTAAAATAGGTATTGAAAATCTGATTATTACAACTGCTTCACAACAGGCTCTCGATCTTATAGCCAAAGGTATTTCTTGATCCCGGCGACTATGTTATATGCGGTCTTCCCTCCTATCTTGGCGGATTAAATGCTTTCTCCTTTTATGGTGCAAAGCTTAAGGGTATATCTCTTGATGAAAGATGGAATGAAACCGGATGAACTTGAGGAAACCATAATAACCCTGAAGGAGCTTGGACGAAAAATCAAGTTTATTTATGTAATACCTGATTTTCAAAATCCGTCAGGCATAACAATTCCGGATTCCAGAAGACTGAAAATTATTGAGATTGCCGATAAATACGATCTTCTGATAGTAGAGGATTGCCCTTACAGGGAGGTTCGGTTCGAAGGTGAGCCTCAAAAACTTATGAATCAACTGGATACAGCTGGCAGAGTCATTACATTGTGTACATTTTCAAAAATTTTTGCACCGGGTTTCAGGGTCGGATGGGTAGTGGGAAACCCTAAATACTCGATAAACTTGTTATGGCAAAACAGACTGCAGATCTTTGTACTTCTGCTTTTGTTCAGAAAATCATCGCCCGGTATATGGAGAAAGGGTTACTTGATAAAAATCTGAAAAAGACAATTGATCTTTACCGTGAACGACGTAACAAAATGATAACCTGTTTCAGAAAATATATGCCTGAAGGAATAATCTGGACAGAACCTCAGGGCGGATTGTTCCTGTTTGTAACTCTTCCTGCGCGCAATCGATACAGATGAAATATTTAAAAAAGCCATTGGGAAAAAATGTTGCTTTCGTTGCCGGCTCCTCTTTCTTTTGTAATAATTCCGGACATAATACAATGCGATTAAATTTCTCATTTTCAAATAATGAAGAGATTGAAACGGGTGTCAGTAGACTTTCCAGGTAATACGAGAAGAATTGACCATCAAATAATTTCAGGAGAGCAAACTCTGATATTTGTCAACTTCGGTACAAGAGATTACTTTTTATAGTGCATGCCATCGATTTTCAGGACACCTGAATGTTTCATCATATAAGAAATATCTGAAACATTTAGTCAATACGGTTGTTTAGTATGTAAGAAGTTTTCAGCTTGTAACCCCCTTATGGTAGGCTAAAATAATGTATCAGGGTTATTCTTTAGCTGCAGGTTAAAAAGGCTGGAAAGTGTTCCTGTAAAGAATAAATAATAAATGAAATGATATATAAATCAAAGCTTATGGCAAGATTAAATATAGTACTGCCTGCAATGGGAGAAGGAGTAATAGAGGCAACTGTTAATAAATGGCTCGTCACTGAAGGATCACATGTAAAAGAAGATGATCCTCTTGTTGAGGTGGCAACAGATAAAGTGGATTCTGAAGTTCCGGCTCCCTCGGCCGGCATTATAGTTTCAATAATAGCAAAAGAGGGTTCGGTTGCCAAAATCGGGGAATTACTGGCAATAATTGAAAATAATGCCGTTCCGACTAAGGAGGATCTTAAAAAAGTTGATGTGGAAGTAGGGAGAATCCGCGAAACAATTGCTCCATAAAACAAAGTAATACTGAAATAGAAGTCATTGTCGCATGATATGAAAAGCCGGACACCATCAGGTAAATTCATATCACCACTTGTTAGAAGTATTGCCGCACGCGAAGGGATAAGTTACGACGAGCTTGATAAAACAACCGGAACAGGGATGGACGGCAGGATAACAAAAGATGACATATTGAGAATTATTGAAGAGAAGAATATTGCAACAAAAACAATAAAGGCGGATGAATTTGCGAAAATGAAAATGTTTTAAATGAAGCAAAGAGTTCTAAGAAAGAACCAGTGACTTTAATCAGGGCAGCAAACAGATGAGATAATACCGATGGACAGGGTCAGGAAAATAATAGCAGAACACATGATTCTGTCAAAAAGAACATCACCTCATGTTACATCATTTATTGATGCCGATGTAACCCGTTTAGTTAACTGGAGAAATGCCAACAAGGAAAAGTTTATGGCAGCGGAAGGTCAGAAACTTACTCTGACACCCATTTTTATTGATGCCGTTGCAAAAGCTCTCTACGAATTTCCAATGGTCAACATTTCAGTTGATGGTGATAATATAATCAAAAAGAAAAACATCAATATTGGAATGGCCACTGCACTACCTGACGGCAATCTGATTGTCCCGGTCATAAAAAATGCCAATGAAAAAAGTCTTACAGGACTGGCAAAAGCTGTGAATGATCTTGCAGGAAGAGCCAGAATAAATAAGTTAAAGCCCGATGAAATTACAGGTGGTACCTTTACTATCACAAATTTTGGAAGTTATAATAACCTGGCAGGAACACCAATTATAAATCAACCGCAGGCTGCCATTCTTGGTACAGGTGTGGTCCGGAAAATGCCGGTGGTGATCGAAACCACTGAAGGAGATGTGATCGCAATCAGGCAGATAATGATACTTTCATTAAGTTATGACCACAGGGTTATTGACGGCGCACTTGCCGGAAAATTCCTTCACAAAGTGAAAGAGATTCTTGAAAATTATTCTCCTGACAATGATTTAATGTGATCATCGAGTCTATGAAACTGAATATGATTTTCATCTGCCAATAAACGCAATTAGAAAAAAAAAGGAAAGATTTGATAAAAAGGGCTGTTATAAATAGCCCTTTTTTCTAATATTTATCCTATATTAGTAGCCTTGAGTAGAGAAATAACAGATTGATTTCCTCCATTCTAAAAATAGAAACTTAAGGATTATATTTTTGCAAATGCTTTACATGCCTACATTCCATTTAGATTTAATTGTATTATGATGAAAAGGTTAGTTCTCTTAACGTGGCTTCTGGCTACATTTATCAATTCTGATTTATTTTCTCAGTCCAAAGGAGATCTGAGAGATAATTTTTATGATGCCGAAAGCTGGATTTTGTTTGAATCTTACCAGGACGCATTGCCTTTATATCTGCAATTATTGAGAAAGTTACCCGGATAATTCAAATTTCAAGTACCGGATCGGCCAATGCTACATAAATATCCCGGGAGAAAAAGTTAAAGCTGTCAGTTACCTTGAAGACGCAGTTAAGAATATTGATCCGAAATATAAAGAGGGAAAATTCAATGAAACGGGAGCACCTTATGATGCTCTATATTATCTTGCCAATGCATACCGGATAAATAACCAGATCGATAAAGCTATCAGAGCTTATGAACTTTTCCGAAAAAACCTTAACCCCGAAGTTTACGATTCGACAGTTGTAAACCTCCAGATCCAATCGTGTCGTAATGCCAAGTGATACTTATGAAGATGCCACTCTATGTTAAGGAGAAAAACCTTGGTAAAATTATAAACAGCAGCAATAATGATTATAATCCGGTTGTGTCTGATAAAGAGGATCTTATTGTCTTTTCCAGAAGCCAGGCATTTTATGATGCACTTCTTTACTCGGTTAAAGTAAATGGTGTATGGACAGAGCCACGGAACATGAATGAGTTGCTGAAGGTCGACAGGGATCTCTTTCCAACTTCTATATCAAAAGACGGAAAGGATCTTTATCTCTACAGTTCAGCCGATTATGACGGGAATATTTATACATCACGATTTGAGAACGGTGCCTGGGCCCCTATTGTAAAACTAAATGATAACATCAATACAAAATACTGGGAGTCACATGCAACAATCTCACATGACAACAAAAAACTATACTTCACCAGCAACAGAAAAGGAACATACGGAGGACTTGACATATATGTTTCAAAACGTGACAGCACAGGCGACTGGGGACCTGCAGTTAATCTCGGACCTGTAATAAATACACCGTATAATGAAGAATCTCCGTTTTTAAGCGAGGATGATCAAAACCCTGTTCTTCAGCTCCAGAGGACATTTTAACATGGGAGGCTATGACATCTTTTTATTCTACACTGCTTGATAATGGGGAATGGACAGTTCCTATGAATGCCGGCTATCCTTTAAACACTACCGACGATGATGTGTTCTTCTATCCGATTAATCAAGGTTATGACGGATATATTTCAAAGGAACTTCCGGGTGGTTTCGGGAAACAGGATATTTACCGAATCGAAATTTTTTCAGATGAGCATCCCAGAAAATTTATTATAAAAGGGATAGTAAATATAGCCGACCTGATCAGCGATATGAATGATAGCGTGAAGATTAGCGTTATGAATATTAAAAAGCCGGGCAAACTGATAACTGATTATTCAAATCCTAAATCAGGGGAATTTGAGCTTCATCTGCCCCAGGGAGATTATCAAATCACATATGAAGCAGATGGAGCTGAAAAAGTAGTCAGAAATCTGAACCTGCCTCTGCAGAATCCATCTGACACTATTCTACTGCCGGCAACAATCTTACCGAAAACAGACTTTATCGCAGATTTAATAGTTGAAACAAATAAAACTATTTCTGTAACAAACGGCGACACAATCCTTTTCCCTCTGAAAGTGGAACCACGATCTTCGCTTACTATCGAACATTGGGTTGGGGATTCTTTAGTTTCAGCTGAACACTTTAAAGTACTGGATTCAACTTTTAACTATAAGATGGTACCAAGTCCGGGGAACAACAGAGTGGTCTTTAAACTCACTGACAGGTTCAATAATACAACTCAAACCGAAGTACTTGTTATAAGGGAGAATAAAACTGTAAAACAACCTGAAATAAGCCCGGAATATAACAGAATAATATCACAAAAACAGATCGAATCATTCTCCTCAGTGTTGAAGAGCAGGGCTAATGATAGTCTGCTTAAGGTTATTTCAGAAGCAAATCTTGAAAATAAAAAATTCGGGAAAATCGATGATTATATCTCATATCTGAAAGAAGAAGCAGGTAAAAAAGGCATAAGTACTGATGAGGTTGATAAACTGGCCCTGAAAGTGGCACTGATGGATAATATACTAACACAGGCTGCAGTTGATTTCCTGGCCAGAAACACAGAAGGCGAACTGAAAAACCTTCTTTCAGATCTTGATATTTATAAAATGAATCTTAAGACCTGGACTGATTTACAGGAGTATATTAAAAATAAGTCAGATGGAAGGATAAGCCCTGATGACCTGAATAGGATTGCTAATGCAATTCTTGCGGGAATAGATCCGTCAATAGCAATAATAAGAAATAAAATCCTGGTCTTCAGTGAAAATTCAAGTGAAGGAGATCTGATCCGCCAATCTTTGACAAGCTGTCGACCAGAGCAATATCAAAACAAGAGGAAAATGGCTGAAGGCATATTATAATGAAGCTATCGGTCACGGTCTTTCGCAAAGACAGGTTTCGGAATTGCTGGTCGACTATCAGCTCATTACCTAGTACTAACGCGGCTCAATATCTTAAAGATCTGATCGGAAAATCAGAAGAACCTCTTATATCTTCACTGAAGTCAATAGATCTTAAGAAAGAAAAAATTAAAACTGTTGAGGATCTGATTTCTTATCTGATTACAAATAAGAGAGAAGTATTCCGGCGAAGCTGTTTTCAAGAGTATTGCTGACCTTATCACTTCAAAAGACATATCAACTGAGGATCATTAAATCACATTTTAAACATGTCGCGCCAAATCTGATCTTATGGATACTATGGGTTCTTACTTGGAGCCGGCATGTTAATCCTATTCCTGATACTGATAAGAAGGAAAAAGAATAAAGAAAAAGAGAAATAAGGAAATATGACCGATTTCAGTCGGTCATATTCATAAAATAATATATGATTAATAATTCTTTTGCTATTTTTTTTAATAAATTTGTTTACCAAAATCTCTGTCTATGAGCAAAAGAGCAGTATGTCTGTTGTTAATAATATTTTTGATCATTCCTGCTTATGCACAAGAAAATAAAGAGCTCCAGGATTCATTTCTTGAGGCTGAATATTTTCGTATGAATGAAGCTTATTCAGACGCTCTGATAAACTATCTGCAACTTTATGAAAAACTCCCTGACAATGCAAACCTGGCTTATTGTGTTGGTGTATGCTATCTGAATATCCCGGGGAAAAAGAACCTGTCTATTGAGTATCTTGAAAACGCAACAAAAAACATGTCGGCCACACATAAAGAGGGCACACTTACGCAAACTGCAGCTCCATACGACGCATTGTTTGAACTTGGAAAAGCATATCGCATAAATTACAGGTTTGATTTGGCAAAAGAGACATTCGCCAAATACCTTGCCACACTTCTTCCTGACGATCATGAGAACATTGATTTTGTTAAGAATGAAATGGCGGTATGTGATATGGCGAAAGATCTTATTGCCAAGCCTGTACATATACAGAGGAAAATGTAGGGGAACTCTTTAATGATGAAAAATCAAACTTCAATCCTTTGATTTCAGCCGACGGGAAATCTTTTGCTTATATGGTTTCTCTGAAATTCTATGATGCCGTAATGTTTTCAAAACTTGTCAATGGGAAATGGACAGCTCCTGTCAATATCACTCCTGAATTACAATCTGATGGAGATTTTTATATTTCATGTCTTTCGGCAGATGGAAAATTACTCTTCCTTTCCAAAGATGATCATGTTAACAGTGACATCTATATGAGTAAGTATAATGGTGAAAATTGGAGCAAAACTGTTAAACTGAATAAAAATATTAATACAAAATACTGGGAATCACATGGTTTTATATCCCAGGATGGAAATCAACTTATTTTCGCCTCCGACAGGCCCGGTGGTTTTGGTGGACTCGATCTATATGTCTCCCGTAAAATAAATGGTGACTGGGGACCAGCGGTTAACCTTGGCCCGAAATTAATACGCAATTCAATGAAGACAGACCATTCCTTATAAATGACGGGAAAACTTTGTTTTTCAGTTCACAGGGTCATGAGAATATAGGAGGTTATGATCTCTTCAGATCTGATCTTCAGTCAAACGGACTGTGGAGTGAACCTAAGAACCTGGGTTATCCTATAAATACTCCTGATGATGATATATTCTTTATGCCCGTTGGAGACGGTAAATCGGGTTACTATTCAAAATTTAAAGATACAGGCGGATACGGGAAAGAAGATATTTATAAGATCACCTTTCAAATAATAACAGGCTTTTGATCAACTAAATCCGTTGGATAATTAATATATTTGTTTTAATGGCAAAATTCAGAGTAAAGATTATAAGTGTTCTGCTGCAACTAGTAACTTTAGTTTGCTTTCCGTTTGCAGTTTCTGCTCAATCTCAAAGCGAGATGAAAAAGATATTTGAAAGGGCAGAATCATATTATCTTTATGAGGATTATGAACTTGCTAATCAGCTCTATCTTCTTCTTGATACTGCTGACAATCTAAATATTAAATATAAAATTGGCAACTGTTACCTGAATATCCCGGGTGAAAAAGAGAAATCAATCCCTTACCTTGAAGATGCTGTTAAAACAGCCACTTATGATTCAAAAACGGAATCCTTTAAAGAAAAAAGTGCCCCACTTGATGCCTATTTTTCACTGTCTAAAGCTTATCTGATTAATAATCAACTGGAAAAAGCACTCAGTACTCTGCAAACATTCAGTAAGCTGGCCCGGGAGGCAAAATCCAAAGGAGGAATGAAGAACTTCGAGTATATCGATCAACAGATCCAGGCCTGCAAGAATGCAATTCAATATAAAGAGATCCAATGACATTCAGCAAAAAGACGATGGGAAGTGATTTAAACCAGGGTGCAATAAATGAAAACCCTGCAGTTAGTTTTGACGGCAACACATTAGTTTACACTGAACGCAGAGGAATTGTCAATGCTATCTTCTATTCAAAAAAGGAGAAAGGAAAATGGCAGACTCCGGTAGAAATAACTGATGAACTTAATGCCGGCGGAAGATTGTTCCACATGTTCACTTAACAGTGATGGCACTGAAATGTTTCTATATAAAAATGATAATTATGATGGTGAATATATATTCCTCTAATTATGTGAATGGAGCATGGACTCCAATTAAAAAACTAAACAAGAATATTAATACCAAGTTTTATGAATCCCATGCCTCTATTTCTCCGATGGTAAAAAACTGTATTTTACCAGCAACAGGGATGGCGGACAGGGGAATCTCGATATTTATGTTTCTGAAAAAGATGCTTCAGGCGACTGGGGACCGGCAGTAAATCTTGGGGCTGCAATAAATACACCATATAACGAGGATACTCCTTTTATAACTCAGAATGATTCGATCCTATATTTTAGTTCAGAAGGACATAATTCAATGGGCGGCTTTGATAATTTCAAAAGCCGGAGAACAGGAACAACCTGGAAAACTCCGGCTAATCTGGGATTTCCTATTAATACAACTGATGATGATAAATTCTTTCAACCGGTGAATAATGGGCAAAATGCTTATTATTCAATGACAACAGGTTACAAAAAGAAAGATATATTTTATCTCGGCTTGGGAAGAACGGATGTCAACCAACTATTTGAAATAAAAGGAAGTTCAGCCTGAAAGATACTACTGTCACCTTTGATAAGAATTATTCCATTCATCTTGATTAACAAAACATCAGGAGATACTCTCGATGTCGGTTACCCAAATAAGTATACCGGCCTATATAGCTTTTCCGTAGCTCCCGGACAATTCAATATATTTTATAAAGGATATGGATTTATAACTCAGACAGATCGATACTGCAATTTTGCAGGACAATCCTAAGATGATCAGATTAATATAGATGTTACTCTGCAAAGAGATACTTCTATAATTAACGGATATAGCATGAAGCCACCTGTAGTATATGATAAGATCGATCTCGCACTAATACCAACAGTTGCCTCAGTTGATACAAGCATCTTGATAAGAAATCTGAATGTAAGTGATGTAGGCGATATCAATATCAAGGACTCTGATGTTCTTTACTATACAGTTCAGGTAATGGCGCTTCATAATCCTGTTGATATGACCTATTTTAAATACATCTCCGATATGAAAGTAATGTACAATGATATCGATAAGTTTTACAGTTATACTACAGGTAGATTTCCTACAAGGGAAGATGCTTATTCCATTAAGACTGGAGTTGATAAGGAAAGGTTATCCTGATGATATCTTTATCAAGAAAGTATCAAAATAATGAAAACTATATTCAGAAAGACTATCGTCTTATCTTTTTTGTTTTTTTACTTCCTTCCACTTTTTTCACAAGTGACATCCAAAAAAGTATTCGTCAAAGCTGTTAAGAAGGCCGATGATTTTTATTATTATGATCAGAACTATGAAAAGGCTGCCGGATTTATTTGAAGCACTTCTCAAAATATATCCCGATAATGCCAACCTTTGTGCCAAAGCTGGGAATATGCTATCTGAACCTCGATGGGAAAAGAGCTGATGCTCTGAAACTTTTATTAAAAGCATCCTTAAACGTAGTAAATAACGAAAAGGAATATTCAGAATACGGGGAAAAAGCCCCTTTTGATACCTATCTTTACCTCGCAGTGGCATATCATCAGAACGACAGTCTTCAAAAAGCCATATCACAATATAATTATGCAAGAAAAAAACTGGGTGAAACTAAAATATTTCAGGATGATTATTTTGATAACCAGATAAGAGATTGCCGCTATGCAATGGAAATCAAGAAAAAACCTTTAACCCTGATAACTGATCTTTTTGCCCCATGGCTTATTGATTATCCGGGAGCATGTAACCCGGTTCTTTCAAAGAATGACTCGGTATTTATCTTCACACAAAAGCAGAATGGGAAAACCAGAATCTTATGCTCTTATAAATCAGGCGTATGGAAAAGACCTGTTGATATTACCAAGCAACTTGGAGGATTTGACAGGTTTTATTCAAATTCAATTACAGGCGATGGAAAATTACTCATAATTTTCATGGATGATGGTGGTGACGGAAATCTATATTACAGTCAGAGAAAGGACTCTGTGTGGAGTAAGATAAAAAGCGTGGGAAAACCAATTAATACAATTTACTGGGAATCCCATGGTTTCATAACACCAGATGGAAACACGATGTACTTTGCAAGCAACAGGCCCGGTGGTGAGGGTGGATTTGATATCTGGTATTCAGAAAAAACTTCTAACGGCAAATGGGGTGAACCTGTTAACTGCGGGAATGCTAATTAATACACCATATAATGAAAATACTCCATTCTTCGATCCCGAAACAGGTGCGTTGCTTTATAGCTCCGACGGCTTAATCGGTATGGGAGGATATGATGTATACAGATCGGTGAAAAAAAATGGATTTTGGAGCGACCCTATCGATATGCCTTACTCTTTCAATACCTCACAGGATAATATCTTCTTTATTCTCAATAATAATGCACCAGGATTTATAACCAGTATTTATGACGAAAAAAATAAATCGAGGAATATTTATTCTGTTGTGGCTGAAAACCCGGCTGATAAATTAATAACTGCTTTTGGAACTATCTCTCTAAAGGATGGTATGAATATTGACCGGAAACTGGTTCGTATAAAGCTTGTTGACCTGAAAAGGAGTACTCCGGAAGTCAACCTCACCTTGTCTGATTCAGCAACCTTTAAATTTGAAATTAAACCCGGGGAGTATCAGCTGCTTGTCAGTCAGGAAGGTTATAAGACCGATACAATTAATCTGAATGTTCCATTGTACTTTTCAGGCAGCTCAATTTCTGTTAATTCCTCACTCACTCCTGATAAGGTCTTCGGTGGCGACTTCCTGACTATAAATAACATTCTGTTCGATTTCAACAGTTATGCTCTTACTGATTCTTCTAAAGCAAGTCTTGAAACTCTTAAATCTATCCTTATACGCTATCCTGATCTTACGGTAGAGGTTGCGGGCTATGCAGATGCTATAGGCAGCACTGAATATAACAAAAAACTGGCTGACAAAAGAGCCCAGGCTGTCATTGATTATTTTACAAAATCCGGAATACAGACTACATTATTTATTAAAAAGGCATTCGGAAAATCCAATTTCGTTGCTTTAAATAATAATCCTGATGGTTCTGATAATCCTGAAGGAAGAAAGTATAACAGGAGAGTCACTTTCGGAATTGTCGATCCGAAAACCGGTGTCGTCATTAGAAAAGAAACATATACCCCGGAACACCTCAGACAGCCGAATTCACTGAGATATAGTATCGTATTGGCCCGGACTAACAAAAAACTATATCCAAAAAATTTCTCTGTTCTGACAAAGGATAATTTCCTGTTTATCAAAGAAATTCAGACAGATTCAGCCACGATGTATGTACTAAGCATATTTTACACTAAAACAGATGCTTTAAAATACCTGGAATATGCAAAAGAAAACGGATTCGAAAATGCCTACATATTGAACCAGTATGAATTGGATCGGGTCTCGGGAAAAGACGAAGACAGTGTTGATAAATCCGTACTAAACCCTGACGAACTGAAGACTTATACTGTTCAGGTGAAAGCTACCATGAATTCCCTTAATATCGAAAAAGTTTTCAAAGGACTTAAAGGAATAAGTGAAATAAAAACCAGCAGTGGCGAGCCGGAAAAGGGTCAAATGCCGTAACCGCACCGCCGCCGCCACCCGCCCGCAGACACCTGGCGGTGGATCCGCCGACGCGCCGCGGAAAGAGGACCACGGCCTGCGGCTGGCGACTGGCTACGCCGCGCCCCCGTTGATCCCCGCGCCGCTTAGCGACAGGTCCACCAGGGAGTGGGCCGGGGCGTGGAAGTGGTCAGGCGGCCGAGTTCGGATGATTCGAAGCTGGGCCGCCGCCGGTGCCGGATTCGGAAGGTGGCCGCCTTTTGGCGGCGGTAATACCAAACAGCAGCGCCCACGACGAGCACCGCGATGACGATCGGATGGCTGTCTTCATGGTAGGATCGGTTTCGGGTTGAGGTTGAGGGAGAAGATTACGCCCACACGCGCTTTGGCGCGGCAGGTGCGGCCAGCACGACAGTGCCGTGCGGCATAGGAGAGGCAGCGGTCAGGGCCGCAGCCTGCGCTGCAATGTCCGCATCCGGAGCCGAACAGCCGCAGGTTGGCCCGCTCGCCGGGATACATGACGGCGGGCGTCGTGACCGTAGGCGGCATCGTGGAGGTGTTCACCACGGCAGGCACCTCCACCATCGGGCCAATGTAGTCGAGGGCGACACCGGGGATCGGCACGCATCGGGCGCGGGAGGCCGTCCCTCGGGCGCAGCCGGCCCAATCGGCAAGCTCAGGGCAGGCGGGACGGCGACAAGGCCGAGTGCCGCGAGGTCCGCGATGCAGTCGGCGCGGGAGGTGACCCGAAGATAGATGTCTAACATGTGGAGAGTCGCCTGAAGCAGTTGATCGCTGACCGCCCACGGGAGGGACTGGAGGCGCTTGATGCCTGCCGTCCATTTGACCGAGACTGTTAAATGCACAGCCGAGATAAAGCAGGCTGGGGTAGGGACTGCACCGGAGGTCTTCGCTTGGACCGCCTCTGCAAAGGCGGACATGGCCAATTTATTCAGCTGATAGCTGGCGGCGACCCGCTTGAATGCTGCTCCCCATGTCCCTGCCGATGTTAGGATTCCCACGCTGGTATACAAGCATTCGGCTTTGTTGGCGGGCGTAGAGTAGATCCCATGCTCGGCCCCCACGTTCGCGTCCAAGACGTTGTAGTAGCCAGCGGCGGAGGATGGCCACGCTTCGACCACCCACGTCCCCGCAGTCGTGTTGAACCACGGCGTCAGGCTCGTGATCGTCGCCACGTCCGCAGCCCGCGTGACGGCGGCGGTCGTGGTGGGGATGGGGCTGGTTGGGATGGCACCTGCTTCAAATTGTATAAAGTCCACCGCGATCTTATCTCCGCTGGTCGCTACAAGGCAAACCCGATATTGGCCGATGTGCTTCTTGTTACCGGAGGCAGCGACACCCTCGTCCATCCGGCAGTTACCGTTATCGGCACCCACCCCACTCCATCTTCATAACTGG
>CAVVGP010000162.1:0-9627 GCA_963747625.1 uncultured Bacteroidales bacterium
CGGTCATCAGACGTTTTTCGTAATCTACCGTCGCTTTTAACACACTAGTAACATCTGCCGGCATTTTAGCGGCAATATGAACTATCAGATTATTCTCCTTAATCGTATTTGAAATGAGAATTTTTTCATTTCCGGATAAGATAAAACCAGTATCTCCAGTCTGACCACCGGCCTCGGCATAGAATGGGGTTTTATCAAAAACAATCTGAAACGTCTCTTTTCCTTTAACCTTTACTCTCCGGTATTTTGTTATGCAGACTTCATCTTCCAATTTGTGGTAACCGGTGAATGCGGTCCCTGTCTATCTCCTTTATAACTATCCAGTCTGCCGCTTCAACAGAGGCATCTTCACGTGAACGTGTCCTTCTGATTCTTCATCTCTTCCTCAAAGCCTCTCATGTCTAAGTATGCATATCATTTTCCTTTAAGAATCAGTTGTGTAAGGTCAACAGGAAATCCAAAAGTATCATACATCTCTAAGGCTACTTTCCCCGAAAAATATTGTTATGCTCTTTCCTGAGATCAGTGATCATTTTTTCAATCATCTTTAATCCTTTTCCAAGAGTTTTAAGGAAGGCAGTTTCTTCCTCGAGGATTATTTTCGAGATCTGTTCTTTGCCAGACTGAAGTTCAGGATATTGTTCTCCCATTGTCGATGCAAGTACTGGAACAAGTTTGAACATGAATGGTTCCTCTATACCAAGGTTATTATAACCATATCTGACCGCCCGTCGGAGTATTCTTCTTATAACGTAGCCCGCTTTATTATTTGAAGGGAGTTGTCCATCAGCTATTGAAAAGGCTACTGCTCTCAGGTGATCTGCAACAACCCGGAGTGCGACATCCCATTTTTCATTTACCCCGTACTCCCTGCCTGTTATTGAAGAAATTTCCTTTATTACGGACTGGAAAATATCTGTTTCGTAATTCGATTTTTTACCCTGAGCTACCATGCAGAGTCTTTCAAATCCCATTCCGGTATCGACATGTTTGGCAGGAAGTTGCTCAAGAATGCCATCAGACCTTCGGTTGTACTGAATAAAGACCAGGTTCCAGATTTCAATTACCTGGGGGTGTCCTTTATTAACCAATTCTCTCCCTGGTATCTTTTTTCTCTCCTCCTCATCACGTATATCAATATGGATTTCAGAGCACGGGCCACATGGACCTGTTTCTCCCATTTCCCAGAAGTTGTCTTTTTTTGATCCTTCAATAATCCTTTCCTTCGGGTTCTGAAAAACATTTTTCCCACAGGTATACGCTTCATTATCGCGTGTGACATTATCCTCTTTATTACCCTCAAAGATTGTTGCATAAAGACGGTCCTGGGAATCCCAAGTTTCTTCACCAGTAATTCCCAACCCCATTCGATAGCCTCTTTTTTAAAATAATCGCCAAAAGACCAGTTGCCGAGCATCTCAAACATTGTATGGTGATAAGTGTCGTGCCCGACTTCTTCAAGGTCATTATGTTTTCCTGATACTCTTAAGCATTTCTGTGAGTTAGCTAATCTTTTGTTCACCGGCAGCATGTTTCCCAGGAATATATCTTTGAACTGGTTCATGCCTGCATTGGTAAACATTAAGGTAGGGTCATTTTTAATTACCATTGGTGCTGAAGGCACTATAATATGACCTTTAGATTCGAAAAATTCAAAAAACAATTGCCTCAGCTCCTGTGCCTTCATCTTATTTAGAATTATTTTAAATTAAGCTTCAATAATTTTAGGCTTGTAAAATTAATTTATTTGCTTTAGATTTGTCAAATAGCAAAATATATTTTAAAAATTCTACTGTTTGTTGTTACGAAGCCGGAAATACGTGCTTGATTTGACCGATCTGCGATATAAGCAGGTCAGGTTACCCTGGAAGAAGAAAGTTTTGCATATTCTTTTATGGTTTGCCGGATCCCTCATTCTGGCAACCTTATATGGCACTTTTATTGAAAACATGTTCGGTTCTCCCAAAGAGAAACTTCTTAATCAGCAGATTGAAAATCTTAAGCTTCAATACTCTTTGATTGGCAGAGATCTCGACAACTCACTTGCAACTCTTAATAGTCTCAGGCTTTCCGATGACAAACGGTACAGGCCTATACTCAACATGGATAGTGTTCCTGAATCATACAGGAAAGCAGGATTTGGAGGAGTTGACAGATACAGTGATCTTGGAGGTTATCAGAACTCAGATATGCTGATCGCTTACAAATCGAAAATTGATGAAATAATGAGTATGGCAACTGTCCAGACCGAATCATTCAAGACTATTGCTGAGAAAGCAGCTGAATGGAAGAGGGAGATGGATCATTTCCCGGGGATAAGTCCGGTAAGTGTGAAATTTAAACTTGGTGACGGTTATAGATTCAGGACTATTCATCCTATACTGGGAACACCGAGAATGCATAACGGGCAGGATTTTGAAGTTCCTTATGGGACCGATGTATATGCAACAGGCGATGGAACAGTTATTGAATCAGGATGGAATTCAGGGGGATTTGGTAATTGTATTGTAATTGATCATGGTTACGGATTTCAGACAGTTTATGGGCATCTTAGTGATATTAAAGTTGTTAAAGGCCAGAATGTTAAAAGAGGAGATCTGATAGGTATAAGCGGTAGTACCGGATTATCTTCAGGGACCTCATCTTCATTATCAGATTGAACAATTTGGAGAGCATAAAAACCCGGTTAATTTCTTTAACAACGATGTAAGTGCTGAGGAATATACAGAAATGATTCAGGCATTCGAATCAAAATCAAAATTGAGATAATCCCTTTTCCCTTCCTATTTCATATAACTTAATATCCATTTTGGATAGCGAGTTTCTTATTTTTTCAGAATTAATTATCTTTGCACATTATGCCATCAACGAAATATAAATTTGATCCCGATTCTCTGAGTTTCGACAAAATAAGACTTGGAATAAAAGCTTTGATGCTTAGGCTCCTGGCTTACTTTATAGGATCGGTTATTATCGCGTTGATTTACTGGGTTATATTTGCTTCCTTCTTTGATTCTCCCAAGGAGAAGGCTCTAAAAGGGAAGTTGAGCAAATGACAATTCAGTATGACCTTATTCACCGTGAGATGGGAAGCGTTGAAAATGTTCTGGAAGATCTTCAGAAAACAGACGATAATCTATACAGGACTATCTTTGAAGCTGAACCTATCCCATCTACCCTGAGGGACGGAGGGATAGGAGGAGTGAACAGGTATGAATCTCTGGAAGGTTATACCAACTCCAATCTGGTTATAGAGACTGCTAAAAGGCTTGATAAGATCAGGAAGAAAATTTATATCCAGTCAAAGTCGTACGATGAGCTAATTAAATTAGCTATGAATAAGGAAGATATGCTCAGATCAATCCCGGCAATTATTCCTATTTCCAATAAAGATCTGATAAGGACAGCCTCAGGTTTCGGATGGAGAATACATCCTATTTATAAGATCAGCATGTTTCATTACGGGATGGATTTCACGGCTCCGCTTGGAACTGCTGTCTATTCTACAGGGAATGGCACCGTTGTTGGAGTTTTATCTGCACAGCGCGGCCTGGGAAAGCATATCATCATTGATCATGGTTATGGTTATACAAGCATATATGCGCATCTAAGTGATTTCAATGTAAGGGTTGGCCAGAAGGTGCAGAGAGGAGATGTTATTGGCTACGTCGGGAGTACAGGGACATCAGTCGCCAACCACCTTCATTATGAGATCAAACTGAACGGAGTTAATGTTGATCCTGTAAATTATTATTTCGAGGATCTGAGTCCTGAAGAGTATGAGAAAATGATTGAGATCTCATCTAAAACCGGTGAATCTTTTGATTAGCTTTTAAAGATACGAAGTTTTGGACTCAGGCCTATTTTGATACCCTAAACCAATCAACTCTTCACTAATTGGTGAAATCATATATAATGTAATATGCCGTACAAAGAAAAAAAGGTCGAAAAACTCTATTATTCGATCGGAGAAGTAGCTGAAATGCTTGAAGTTCCTGTATCGACAATTCGTTTCTGGGAAAATGAGTTCGATATTCTCAAACCCATGAAGAATAAAAAAGGCAACAGGCTTTTTACACCTGCTGATATTAAAAACCTTAAAATACTTCACCATCTTGTTAAGGAAGAAGGCATGACACTATCAGGCGCAAAAAAGAGACTATCGGCAAAGTGGGATGAAACGGATTATAAATTTGAAATTAACGAATCACTTCAGAAAATTAAATTCCTGCTTCTGAACATCAGAGATAATATTTAATAATCATCTGATTTTCTATTTGCATCTTAATTGTAACTCTTTGAAGGGGATTAAATTTTTTGTAGAACAGTGAGCTATAAAGAAGGCACAAAAGGATCCGGAGGGAAAACATTATGAAACTGAAAGCTATTTGTTCATATCTTGACTCGGCTGTACCACTGTCATTCCAGGAAGGCTATGATAATTCAGGTTTGCAGGTTGGCACCCCTGAAAGAGAAATATCTTCGGCTTTAATCACTCTCGATGTCACTAAAGAGGTGATGGCTGAAGCTATTTTAAATAAGTGCGATCTGGTGGTTTCGCATCATCCCCTGATTTTCAACGGAATTAAAAGTATCACCGGCAAATCCTTTACCGAAAGAATAGTAGGCCAGGCTTTGAAGAATGATATTGCTGTCTATTCAGCTCATACAAATCTTGATGTCATAAGTGGTGGAGTTAGTCACAAGATGGCGGAAAAGATGGGTCTCGAAGAGATAAAAGTACTATCACCCTCAGAGAACAGATTATTAAAACTTGTTACCTATATTCCTGAATCTCATTTCGAACTGGTAAGAGACGCAATTTTTAAAGCAGGAGCAGGGACAATTGGCAACTACGACAATTGCGGTTTCACAACTGCTGGTACAGGAAGTTTCCGGGGCAACGAAAGAACAAAACCATTCAGGGGCCTGAAGGAGAAGATCCATTTTGAAAAGGAGATCAGGTTTGAGACTGTAATGTTTTCTCATCTATTGGATAAGGTGATAAATGTCCTTATTGCGACTCATCCTTATGAAGAAGTTGCGTATGATATTTATTCACTTGAAAATAAAAATATTGAAATAGGTTTAGGATGTATCGGGATGCTTCCTGAACCAACTTCGGAAAATGCTTTTCTGAAACTCGTTTCGGCAGTTTTTGATGCCAGAGGTTTAAGATATTCAGGTCTAACCGGAAAACAGATCAGGAAAATTGCCATGTGCGGAGGATCTGGTGCGTCTCTTATAAACCAGTCGATCGCTTCCGGAGCCGATGCATTTTTGACTGCTGATATTAAATATCACGATTTTTTTAGAGCAGAGAATAAGTTACTCCTTGTAGATACCGGGCATTTTGAAAGTGAAAAATTCTCAAGAGAAATATTAAAAGACTTAATTATTAAAAAATTCCCTAAATTTGCAGTCCGGTTTTCAGAAACAAATACGAATCCGATAAATTATTTTTAAAGATGGAAAAAGCAAAATCACATGAATCTGAAATTTCTGTTGAAGAAAGATTAAGAGCATTATATGGTTTACAGTTAGTTGATTCAGAAATAGATAAGATTAAAACGCTTAGAGGTGAATTGCCTCTTGAAGTTCAGGATCTTGAAGATGAAATAGCGGGACTTGAAACAAGGTTAGGGAATCTGAAAGAGGAGGTTGAGAGCCTTGAAAAATCAGTTGTTAAGAAGAATAATGAGATTACAGATGCTGAGGTTCTCATTAAAAAATATGAAGAGCAGCAAAAAAACGTAAGAAATAACAGGGAATTTGATTCTCTTTCAAAAGAGATTGAATATCAGAACCTGGAGATAGAATTGTACAATAAAAAAATAAGGGAGTTCAATTTTCTAATTGATGAAAAGAAAATAGTCATTGCAGAGTCGGAGGCAACACTTAATGATCGCAAAACTGATCTTGAAAATAAGAAATCAGAATTGGATGAGATTATTTCTGATACACAGAAAGAGGAAGAAGGGCTTTATAAAAAATCTGAAAAAGTTGAAGCAATTATTGAAGAAAGGTTGCTTACAGCCTACAAAAGGATAAGATCAAATGCCCGGAATGGTCTGGCAGTTGTTCCGGTTCAGAGGGATGCCTGTGGTGGTTGCTTTAATCAGATACCTCCCCAAAGACAGCTTGATATCAAATCGAGAAAAAAGATTATAGTATGCGAATATTGTGGCCGAATACTCGTAGACGATGAAATAATAAAAGAAAGTCATTTATAGATAGGTTTGACCAGTTAAAGAAAGCTGACTCCGGAAGGGTCGGCTTTTTTATTTTACAGGTATAAAACTGGAAAACCATGTAAGGATAATTACTGAAGTGAGCCTTCACTCAGTGAATATATTCCAAGTATCATACTGTTTAATGACACCAAAGGTTGTCCTGCATCGGGTTCTTTCCACTCAAAAAATATTTACCTTTACATTATAATTCACAATCTTATTCCATGACCACTGAATTTAAAAAACAGGTAGCAGAAGGAATACCGTCAGTACTTCCTGATATTAAGGTATATGATAAGAATATTAATCACGCACCAAAGAGAAAAGAGATACTTAATGGTGACGAGAAGCGTCTTGCACTGAAGAATGCCCTGAGATATTTTCATGAAAAATTTCATTCGGTACTGGCAAAAGAGTTTGCTGATGAATTGGAAACTTATGGGCGAATCTATATGTACAGGTTCAGACCTGATTATGAAATTAAAGCCCGTCATATTGATGATTTTCCTTACCGCTCACACAGTGCGGCAGCAATTATGCTTATGATCTCAAATAATCTCGATATTGCTGTTGCACAGCATCCTTATGAGCTTATAACATACGGTGGAAACGGCGCAGTTTTTCAAAACTGGGCACAATACCGGCTGACAATGAAATATCTTTCTGAGATGACCGATGAACAGACCCTGGTCATATATTCCGGTCACCCGCTTGGACTGTTTCCTTCACCAAATTCAGCTCCCCGTTTAGTTGTAACAAATGGTATGGTCATTCCTAATTATTCATCACAGGATCACTGGGAAAAGTTTAATGCACTGGGTGTTTCACAATATGGACAGATGACAGCAGGTTCATATATGTATATCGGGCCTCAGGGTATTGTCCACGGAACGACTATCACTCTTCTCAATGCGGCCAGGATGATCGTTAAATCTAATGAAGAGTCCGGGATTAAACTGTTCGTGTCTTCAGGCCTCGGAGGTATGTCAGGGGCTCAGCCCAAGGCAGCAAATATTGCAGGTATAATTTCGGTTATAGCTGAAGTAAACAGCAAAGCCCTGTATAAGAGGCATTCGCAGGGTTGGGTGGATGAAGTATTTTCAGATCTGAATAGTCTTGTAAACAGAGTGCGGCAGGCAATTTTGGTCAGGTACGGTGACATCAATTGCATATGAGGGCAATATTGTTGATGTCTGGGAGAAATTTGCAGACGAAAACATTTATGTGGATCTGGGTTCTGATCAGACATCGCTGCATAATCCATGGTCAGGCGGATATTATCCTGCCGGTTTGAGCTTTGAGGAATCAAACATTATGATGTCGGAAAATCCCGGAAAGTTTAAAGAAGCTGTGCGGGAATCATTAAGACGGCAGGTGAAAGCAATAAACAAGCATACATCAAAAGGGACATATTTCTTTGATTATGGCAATGCTTTTCTTCTTGAGGCCTCAAGAGCAGGAGGAGATGTTTTGAAAGAAAATGGCGAGTTCAGGTACCCTTCTTATGTTCAGGATATTATGGGGCCCATGTGTTTTGATTACGGTTTTGGCCCTTTCAGGTGGGTTTGTTGTTCAAATGAGTCTTCTGACCTGGAGGTCACCGATAGTATTGCCATTGAAACACTTCTGGAATTAATTAAAAAATCGCCGGTTCAGATACATCAACAGCTGAAGGACAATATTCAGTGGATTAAAGGAGCAGAAAGAACAGGCTTGTGGTTGGTTCTCAGGCGCGCATCCTTTATGCTGATGCTGAAGGAAGAATGGAGATTGCCTCGGCGTTCAACAGTGCCATATCAAGGAAAAATCTCAGCACCGGTGGTTATCGGAAGGGACCATCATGATGTATCAGGTACAGATTCTCCTTACAGGGAAACATCAAATATATATGACGGTTCAAAATTCACAGCCGATATGGCTGTTCAGAATGTAATCGGTGATTCTTTCCGTGGAGCTACTTGGGTATCGCTTCATAACGGAGGTGGAGTAGGGTGGGGAGAAGTTATAAATGGAGGTTTTGGAATGGTCCTCGATGGCACTTCCGAAACTGAAAGAAGCTCAGGATGATGCTGCACTGGGATGTAAACAACGGGATTGCACGTCGCAGCTGGGCAAGGAACGAAGAAGCTATTTTAACAATTAAAAGAGAGATGCAAAGGACACCGGGTCTTAAGGTAACTGTGCCATATATTGCAGATGATAAAATGATTGAAGAGGCCATGAGAAAGCCTTAAGAAATGTTTTTTAAGATTAAAGGAAAATAAAAATTACTGGAAAGAGTGCCAGGCCCATGGTCACTTAATTGTCAGCAAATTCCGTGTAAGACCTTTATTTTGAAAGCAATACGACTGCTATTGCAATAATTCCTTCTTCCCTCCCTGTAAAACCAAGTTTTTCAGTGGTGGTTGCTTTCACTCAAACATTTTCAGGTCCAGTTTCAACTATGGCTGATATAGTTTTTTTCATTTCGTGGATAAACGAGGATATTTTTGGTTTTTCCAGGCATACTGTACTGTCAATATTAACTATCTGTAAATCCTTTTTTTCTGATCAGGTCATATGTTTCTTTCAGAAGGATCTTGCTGTCGATATTTTTATATCAGGATCATTATCGGGAAAATAATATCCAATATCTCTTAATCCTGCTGCACCCAGAAAGGCATCGCAGATTGCATGTATTAGTACATCTCCATCGGAATGTGCCACGCTATCCTTTTCCGGAAGGGATCCTCACGCCACCGAGCCATAAATTTAAACCGGTTTTAAGATGATGAAAATCGATTCCCTGCCCAACCCTTATATTCATCCATTTGATCCTTGTAGTGCATTTCTTAGGCGAATTGAAATCGAATGAGATCTGAAAACGTCAAGGTATGGGCGAGAGGATTATTTTGTGCTACCGGCATAAGGTATGAAAAATCAAGTGTAATTGCTTTCATCCTGAATCCTGCTCCGGCAGTAAAATATCTCCGGTTGCCCTTTGTCGGATTTTCGTAAAAATAGCCGCCCCTTATAGCGAACTGGTTATTGTACCAGTATTCCAGTCCCATGGAGTAGGTAATTTCCTGTAATTCTTCCTTGAATCCCCCGGGCGCATCGTAAAATGACTTGGAATATTGCAACCGGAACAGAAACATTGGGATCTTTTCCGATTTTATGTATGACCTTTACGGGCTCTTGTAGTCTCCATATATAAAGGAGGAGTCGGAACAAGAAGCTTGTTAAGATCAAGGGTGGAAGATAATCTTATTATAATTGGTCCAGGTTAATTGGTGCGGATCTTCCAATACGCAGATTCATCGGGATGAAATCAGAAGCCTCGGCACTGGAATAGCTCATTTTTGATCCTATATTTGAAATATCCACGCCAAATCCAATTTGCCCATCCTTGCTT
>CAVVGP010000163.1:0-20604 GCA_963747625.1 uncultured Bacteroidales bacterium
ATAAACTTATTGAACCTGTCTTAATTACACATATTTTTTAATTTGAAAATCTTTGTCATAGGGACCAGGGGATTTCCGGATATTCAGGGTGGGGTTGAGAAGCATTGTGAGATTTTATATCCTCTTCTTGCCTCAGAGGATTGCTTAATTACTCTGTTCCGAAGAAAACCTTATGTTGTTAACAACGAGAGGACTTACAGTTATATTAATTTTGTCGATTTGCCGTCTACTAAAGTACCCGGATTCGAAGCATTCTATCATTCTTTTTTATGCACAATTATAAGCATCATAAAGAGACCGGATATAGTTCATATACATAATATTGGTCCAGGTTTTTTTGTTCCATTTTTAAAAATAACTGGTTTAAAAGTTATTTTGACTTATCATAGCCCAAATTATGAGCATGTTAAGTGGTCAGGTTTTACAAGATATTTTTTAAAATGTGCTGAATTTATTTCAACTAAGTTCTCTGATATAGTAATATTTGTAAGCCGCTATCAGATGGATAAATTGGGGGATAAAGAAAACTTTGTTCATATAAATAACGGTGTAAAAATCCCTTTACCTGTCGATAAAGATGATTATCTAAAGAGTATTGGGTTACAAAAAAGAAAATATATCCTCGCTGTCGGACGTCTTGTGGAAGAAAAAGGCTTTGATCTTCTAATCCGGGCTTTTAGCAAAAGGGAACAAAAGGATATTCAATTGGTAATAGCAGGTGATTCAGATCATGAAACTGCTTATTCAGCCCTTTTGCGACATTTGGCAAAAGATAATGATGTAATACTTCCCGGATTTGTCAGCGGCGAGAAACTGGAGCAGCTTTACTTTCACTCCAGGTTGTTTGTTTTGCCATCGTATAATGAAGGTCAACCTCTTGCACTTCTTGAAGCTATGAGTTATAACCTTCCTGTTTTGGCGAGTAATATTCCGGCGAATCTACAGGTGTCGCTTCCGGATGATTGTTATTTCACTTCAGGTGATGTAGAGTCCCTTATCAGCAGCCTGAATCATAAGATACATTCAGCGTTCGCCACAGCAAATTACAATATGACTAAATATGACTGGAACCAGATTGCAGTACAAACTGGAGATGTGTATGAACATTTGTTGAAAAAAAAGAAAAGGTACAGACCATAACTTATTTGTTTTTAGAGTCTTGTAATCTTATTAAAAGTATTAATACTTGCAAGTTCGATAAGGTTGACCTTATCAGAAAAAATTGCAATTTTGATCCAGGGTAGTGCTTCGGAAATACTCCCGAGTTATGATGATTGAAATGACTAACAGTAGAGAGAACTTTTAATAGCTTTTAGCTATATGATAATAAATAGTATACTGTACTTGTGAACATCCTGAACTAATAAAAGAAGAGGCCGTCTCATAACATAATTGAGACGGCCTTTTTATTTTAGTTTTTCTGATGATTTTAAAAAAACATAAGCTTTTGAGGAGATTCCTATCAGATTTTAAAAAAACAAGGATTTTCCGCTAATTTCTTGCAGCTATTTTGCTCAAATTGTGTGATAAAGCCAATAAACCAACTTCTATTTCTACTTTTTAAAGACCTCTGAGCAAAAATTTCCTATAATTCCGATTTCCTTTAATTATTCCAAAAACCTCTTCAACATCAACTGGATGTTGACTTCGATATTTTCTACACCGTTCGCTCGTCAACCGTTCCCTTATAATTGATTTATAATAACTTAATCTTGGATTTATTTCTATTCTCCTATTGCCCTTATTTTTATTACATGTTTCTCTTACAGGGCATCCCTTACAGTCTTGTGCTTGGTATATCCGGTTGACCTGTCTGAACCCATTTTTGGATATTCTGACTTTATCTCCAATAAAGTTCATTTACTGGCCCATTGGGCAGGTAAAAGTGTCATCATTATTAGCCAGATATTCATAGTTTTCTTCAGATCCGTATCCCGCATCAGCTACTAGAGTGTCAGGCATCTTACCCGGATTTTCTTTTAAAGATTCCATATGAGACTGAAGTGTTGTCGTGTCATTTGCAGTCTGATGGATTGTGTATCCTAAAATACACTGAAGAAGGAGGAAGAAGTAAAATTTGGTTTGGACTATAATCATTAAAGACAACCTTTGATCTATCTATTTTTTGCATACCTCAAGTTATACAACATGAGGATTTTGGAAGGGGGAGGCATCCACTTTCTTTTCACTAGTTATCAACAATTTAAAACTTTAGAAGGTGCGCTGGCAAACTCTTTTTCTTTGGTTCATTTCTTTGGAAGGAGCAAAAGAAATGAACATAATCCTAAAAAAAGAGGGTGCCCTTTTGAAGACACCCTCTTCTTATTTATTTTAATCAGTCATTTTGACTATTAGATCAGCTTCATCAGTTCTTTATACAACGAATTGATACAGCGGTTTGTGGATTGTAACCATTCTCTGTAAAAGTTGCATCACTATATGTAAGACCTTCACCCCAACTCAGGGTATTATCAAAATTATCTACAGTGGTACTCCAGAAGAAACCATAAGTGAAAGTGCTTGCAAATCCCCCGGTTGGTACTCTCTGACCAGCGGGAAGCGCTGTAAATCCATAATCGTCAGTAGCACCGGTGTTTGGAGTTGTCCAATGAGCTGTGCCGACCTCTTTAAGTTTTCCTCCGGCAACGGCTGCTCCACCAAGAAACGTTTTTAGTGATTCCAAATCATTTACCGAAGGAACACGCCATCCTGCAGGGCAAACGTTTCTGCTGTCAGCAGCAGCATACCAGGTATATAATCTTCCGTATGTAGATGAAACATCATTCATCGATGGATCATTGTCAGGCCATTGGAAAATTGGTGAAGTTTCTCCTGAGATGTCCGTTGTGAGACTAGGTGTGGTTGGTATCGGATCACCATTGCTAAACTTTGTGGTTTTAAGATTTTGTCCCAGCCAAACCTGTGTTCCTATAGTGACAGTTGTATAAGTATTTCCGTCTGCATCAGCTACAATGGTTGTAAAACTTAATTCATTTCCGTAAGAGGTACCGGCACTGTTTGTAGCATATGCACGAACATAGTAGATAGTACCTGCAGTTAAACCGGTCATAGTGCTGGTATAGCTACCTGAACCTGTTCCATCAATTGTTTTTGAACCCGTAATATCAGGTCCTGAAGTTGTTCCCCAGCAAACTCCTTTAGCTGTAATGTTACCATTCCCATCAGATGATATATTTCCTCCGGAAACAGCTGAAGTCGCCCCAATAGATGAAATCGCAACTGTTGTGAGTGTAGGAAGTGCTGCAGGATTTGTGGTAAATTGTACATCGTTTCCATATGCTGTACCAGCACCATTTGTAGCATATGCCCGAACATGGTAAGTTGTACCTGATGTTAATCCTGTCATATTGCTTGTAAAACTTCCAGTTGGAGTTCCATCGGTCGTTTTAGAATTAGCTGTTGTCGGGTTTGCCGTTATTGCCCAGCAAATCCCACTGGTAGTTATTGTTCCGCCACCATTATCAGTGATAGTTCCACCTGAAGTAGCTGTAGTCTGAGTAATAGATGTAATTGCAGCGGTTGTAAGTGTGGGAAGAGCGACTGCTGTTGTGAAAGAAAGATCGTTACCATAGGCAGTACCGGCGCTGTTAGTGGCATATGCCCTTACATGATATGTATTCCCTGGTACCAATCCTGTCAGATTGCTTGAGAAGATACCAGTACCCGTACCATCTGTAGTATGTGAACCTGCAGTTGTAGGATTAGCCGTTGTAGCCCAGCAAGTACCATAGGCGGTTACTGCTCCACCTCCATCAGAAGTGATATTACCACCCGAAACGGCTGTTGTTTGAGTAATCGAAGTAACTATAGATGTTGTAAGAGTTGGAACTGTTACCAGCGTGGTAAATTGAACATCATTTCCATAACCAGTACCGGTACTATTGACAGCATATGCACGAACGTGGTACGTTGTTCCTGGTAATAATCCTGTAATATTGCTTACATAACTTCCGGTTAATGTTCCATCAGTTGTTATTGAATTGCTTATTGTTGGATTAGCCGCAGTTGACCAGCATACCCCACTTGTAGTAATTGTACCACCTCCATTATTCAGAATAGTACCACCTGACACTGCAGTTGTTGTAGTAATTGAAGAGATATCCGCTGTAGTAAGAGTTGGAATAACAATTTGACTGGTTGTGAATGAAACTTCATTTCCATAAGCGGTACCAGCACTGTTAGTAGCATATGCCCGTACATAGTATGTAGTTGCAGGCAATAATCCTGAAAGATTGCTGACAAAGCTGCCGGTTCCGGTACCATCAGTTGTCTTGGAATTGGTAACAGTCGGACCGGAAGTTGTTGCCCAGCAAACACCCTTTGCGGTAACAGCTGCCCCATTATCAGCTGTCACATTTCCACCTGAAACTGCTGATGTAAGTGTAATTGCAGTAACTGCAGTTGTAGTAAGAGTTGCAACACCTACAGCTGTAGTAGTAAAAGTAACATCATTTCCATATGATGTACCAGTTTCGTTAGTTGCATATGCACGTATATGATATGCAGTACCTGGCAATAAATTTGAGAGAGTGCTGATAAAGCTTCCAGTTCCTGTTCCGTCAGATGTTTTAGAATCAGTTATACTTGGGTTTGCATCTGTTGACCAACAAACACCTCGTGCACTCACTGTTCCGCCACCATCAGCAGTAACGTTTCCTCCGGAGACTGCAGATGTCAAAGTAATTAACGTAACATCAGTAGTTGTAACTGTCGGAGCCACAATTGCCGTCGTAGTAAATGAGACATCTGCTCCATATGCAGTACCAACACTATTTGTAGCATAAGCTCTAACATGGTACAAAGTATTAGGAGTCAGATCGGTGAGATTGCTCACAAAACTTCCGATGCCATTTTCATCGCTCGTATGCGAGCCTGAAACAAGCGGATTGGCAGTTGTAGCCCAACATACTCCTCTTGCTGTAACCTCAGCGCCTCCATCTTTTGTTATTACACCACCAGTTGTAGCAGAATTAATCGTTATATTCGTTACTGCGCTGGTTGTTAAAGTTGGTATTACAGATTCTTTTTTGCAACTATCATTAATTGCAATTCCTAAAACAAAGAAAACTAAAAACAGGAGAGATACTATCCTTTTCATACTAAAAGTTATTAATTATTTATTAAAAAAAATATGCCAGAGAAAGAATTTTAAAATTAATACTCGGTTTAATATATGTAACAAAATTACAATAGTACAACGATGATTAAGTAACATGATGAAACAAATAAATACTTTTTTTTTGTTATTTCAATAAAAATTTGATCAACAGCTAAAAACTGGTGATTAATTACGAGTTGCGAACCTATAGGATCTGATGTTGGTTTAAAATATTATACACAGCATTTAGTCAGTATCTATTGTCAGTAAATGACTTGTAATTTAATAAAAATGTATTAAAGTTCATAAATTTAATCTGAAATAATGTAATTTTAAACTGTAATCCAGGATTTAACGTTATTAAAGTAAATAAGTTTCGTTTTTGTAACTGGTTAATATATATTTGAAAATTAATATTGTAATAGAATACAATCAATAAATATTTTCTTTATGCCTTTTTATAATGGGTGTTCAATTTTTTAGATTTTTGACTATGGCATTATTTATTAGTTGTGAATCAAATCAAAAGAAATGAAGAAAATTATATTTCTCCATCATAGTACAGGAAAGAACATTTGGCTGGGAAAGACAAGCAGGTATCTTTACAAACTGACAAAAAAAAGCGATGTTACTGATTATTTCAAAAATTACAATAAAAAAAATAAATCTGACTATTTAATCGAAGAACGCAACTTTCCTAAAATAAAGCCGTATGGCTGGAATAACTATCCCTATGATTATTATAACATTTGGGTGAAAAATGCTGGTAAGAATCCTTTTATGGGAGAACCTACTCTTGAGATGCTAACAAAAGAATACGATGTTATCATCTTTAAACATTGCTATGGCGTTAGCAGAATAGTTGAAGACACAGGGACTCCTGATATTTCTTCAGATGTTAAAAGTTTCGAAAATTACAGGTTACAATACGATGCTTTGAAATCAAAAATGCATGACTTCCCCAAGACTTTGTTTATTATTTGGACACCTGCTATTCATATTAAGGGGCAGATTTCAGAAGCAGAAGCTGAACGAACTCTGCATTTCTATAAATGGATGATTGATGAATGGAATGATAAAGACGATAATATTTTTATATGGGATTTTTATAAATATGAGACAGAAGGTGGTCTTTATATGTCAGAAAAAAATGCAGACGGACCAGGTAATTCCCATCCCGGGAAAGGATTTTCCTCCAGGATTTCACCTCTTTTTAGTAAGTTTATTATCGATGCTATAGAAGGCCGTTTAAAATATTAACCAAAAGATACATTATAAAACTATGAATTCAATTATTCAAATTATTAATGCACTATATAAACTTTTTATTTTAAAAGTAAGCAATGAAAGGCGAAATAATTATTTGAGAAGACTGGGAGTGAAGGTTGGGAAAAACTGCAAAATTCATACTGTCTCATTTTCAACTGAACCATATTTAGTGGAGATTGGTGATAATGCTAGAATAACCAGTGGTACTATATTTATTACTCATGACGGAGGTGTTAATTCTTTCCTAGGTGAAATCGGGGGAGGTATTTTTGGGAAAATTATAATTGGCAATAATGTTTTTATTGGTTCTAATAGCATCATTCTTTTAAATTCGACTATCGGAAACAATTGTATAATTGGTGCTGGCAGTGTGGTTAGAGGTCATTTTCCTGATGATTCAGTAATCATTGGAAATCCTGCAAAGGTTGTTATGAAAAGAAGTTTGCAGAAATTAATTTACCTGCAGAGTCCGGGACTAGTTCCGACTGATAACATTCCCATATCTGAATCTACAAAACTTATTAAGAAGCATTTCGGTATTAATAAGTGATAAATTATAATTCTTAAATTAATTGGCGAATAAGATTTTGAACTTATGCCCGAAACACATTTATGTATAAAGCAGATTTTTAGGGCGCGAAAGTGCTAAATCAAAATTAGAAAATTGCTGTGTGGATCAAAATCAACAGATTCGCAAATCATTTTTGCATAGGGGTATAATGTTATTCGTAGAAATGTTGAACAAGACTTGTGGAAAACTGAAATCGGTGGGGGAACATTTATTGCCTGGATTTTTGAAGTGAAATGACTCTTATATTATCCGAATCATCTCTGATTAGTTCAATTTGCTTATATAATTGAGCTCTTTCGCATAACTGAGCAATAAAATTTCCCTGTCCAAGCCCGACTTCAAACATCAGCCACCCTTTTTCGTTGAGAAATTTAGGAGCATCAGTAATCAGCTTTTGAATAATTTTAATGCCAAGCATTCCTCCGTCAAAAGCCAGAACTGGCTCAAAGGATGCAATTTCTGTATCCATTTTCTGAACTTTTGAGCTAGTAATATAAGGAGGATTGCAAATTATAAGATCAATATTTTCGTAAAACTCGTCGGTTTCAAATACTGACAATAAATCACTTTGCCTTACCTGTATACGTTGAGTTAAATTCAAAAAATTAATATTAGCCCGGGTGAGCTCAACAGCTCCTTGTGAAATATCAGTAGAAAAGATCTCACAGTCAGGATTGTAATATGCAACAGCAATGCCAAGATTTCCCGATCCGCAACATACGTCGATAACTTTAATTCTACCTTTTGATCTTACAATTACTTTCGATAATTCAAGAGCCTTCCAGCCTAACAATTCAGTTTCTTTACGCGGAATTAAAGCTCTTTTGTCAGAAAGCAATTCAATACCCATAAAATTTTGTCGGCCTGTAATATGAGCAAGTGGTGTGTTATTTAGCCTTAGTTCAATTAGTTGATGTAAGTTTTCTATTTGTTTTTCAGTCAGATCAGGTATTGAAAATTTGACTGAACCTTCTGCAGAGACGTAATAACCCGCTGCGGCAAGCCATAAAGACTTAAGCGTCGTTTCTATTGTCTCCTCAGGTTTATCCTTAAGCAGATGAAGTTTGCTCTTTAGATCGTTGGAAATGTTATTGAACAAATCTGACTTATCCATTATTTGTATACATTTTCTTGAGTTCCTTCTTATCAATTTTGCTGTTGGAACTCTTTGGCATCTCATTCAATAAGATAACATGTTGGGGAACCATAAAAAGCTCCAGCTTTGACATGCATTCTTTTTGTACTTGGCTTTCCACTGCGTTTATATTACTGTGTGTAGTTATAAATGCAATTATTTTTTCTCCCATAATTGCGTCGTGTACTCCTATAACTGCGACTTCTTTAATTCCGGGGATTTTATATATGACATTTTCAATTTCTGTAGGGCTGACTTTTTCACCTCTTGTTTTAATTATGTCATCAGTCCTCCCAAGAAAATATAAAAAGCCTTCTTCATCCATTTTAAACCAATCATTTGAACATAAGATTCTTTCCCAGGGGAGCTCTCCTTGTTTAAGCATTTCCTTGCTTAGTTCTTCTTTGTGCCAATATCCTAGCATAACATGTGGCCCACGCACGTGTAAAATACCTCTTTCTCCCGGGAGCACGGGCTTTCCATCAGTAGATAACAAAAATACTTCTGTCCCGGGAATGGCTTTCCCCACTGAATCGGGTTTTTCATCAACAAGTTCAGGTTCGAGATAACAAACCCTTTTACATTCAGTTAAGCCATACATTTTAAAAATTAATGCTTTAGGGAATATTTTTTTTAGGTCGGGAATAAATTCTGAAGGCAGTGCAGCAGCTGTATTTGTAACTTTTTTGATACATTCAAATGACAGTCCGGTCTTTTTGTTGGTAGCAATCATCATTGCATATATTGTTGGCACACCTGGGAAAACGGTAGGTTTATACAATTCAATTTGTCTAAAAACAGAAGCCTGAAAGGTAAATGATTGTTCAACCACCAATGAACCTCCAATTGTTATGGCCATAAGCAACTGATATAAACCGTAATCAAATGCAAGTGGCAAAAGTAAAAGAATGCGATCTTCTTCACTCAATCTGAGATATTCAATCAGGCTCCACGATGTGAATACCATTGACTGGTGAGTCATCATTACGCCTTTGGGAAATCCTGTACTGCCTGAGGTATAAATTAGTGCTGCCAGATCATTTGGGATAACTTTTGGCAAAACTGTTGGAGTAGTATTACCTTTTAATGATTCTTCAAATTCCACTAATCTTATTTCCCGAAACCGGGTTACTCTGTCTAAATCTCCGCTTATAATTACTTCCTCTATATCTGTCTGACCTTGCAGAGCCTGAGATAACTCGTTATTTAAAGTGCTTTCCGATAATAAAATTTTAGCTCCGCTGTCTTTTAAAATGTACTGTAATTTATCTGCTTTAGTTTGAGGATTAATTACAAGAAATGCAGCACCGCATAAAGTTATACCGTAAATTGAAACTATACTCTGCCACGAATTGTTCATATAGACAGCTATGCGATCGCCCTTTTTCACCCCGGAAAGCACAAGATGACCCGCCAGCCTCTCTGCACATGTCTTCAAGCTTGAATAAGAATATTCTTTTGTTTTTATGATAATCGCTGTTTTCGAAGGACTTTTTAAGGCCGAGAACAACAATGCTTCACCAAGTAAACGCTGTGGTATTGAAATCATATTATAAGTAGCAATTAATAGCTTATCGGAGGCATCTTGAGATACCCGGTAGTTTTAATTTTACGTTCAAACCCGGCAAAAACTTTTTTTATCTCATCTTCAGTTTTTCCCATAACATCTCCAACCTCCTTCGGGTTATATTCATTTTTAAATGCATACCATAGCAGATCCATTTGTTGAAATGGCAGCTGGAAGAAGAACTCTTCCTGGGATTGTTCTGCTGAGTAGGTATCGGAAGTTGGTATTCGGTCAATTATCTCTTGAGGAATGCCGAGGTAATGAGCCAGTTGATATACCTGTGTCTTGTAAAGATGAGCTATAGGCATAACGTCAGCACCTCCATCTCCATTCTTCACAAAAAAGCCTTGTTCCACTTCATGTTTGTTTGGAGTTCCAATAACAGCATAATGTAAACGTTCAGCATGATAATAAAGCATTGACATGCGACAGCGTTGTTTGAAGTTTGAAGCAGCTTCAATTTGCCTAAGCTCTGATGCTGGTACCCTTTTTGACTCTTCATTCCCTTCATTATCAATAATTGTCACTGAAAATAACGGTGGCAGGTTTGTAAAAAGGCCTGAACTTCTGATACCAATTTTCATTTTATGACGTTTCGGATCGTAATCCGGAATGACAGCCTTGACAGCCTCATCACGTCTCTTGTAGCAACCAAATCCTTCCAGGGCTCCTGTAATATTTTCAGTGGTTGTTTTTACTCCAAATTTATCAGCCAGCTTCTGCGCAAAAATGGCACTATCTGTGCTAGAATCCTTTTCAGGCAACATAATAGCCAGTATATTTTCAGTTCCCAATGCTTTTACAGCCAAAGCCATTGAAACGGAGGAATCTATGCCACCTGAAATTCCAATCACACCACCAAAACGGTTCAATCGATTAATAATACTGTCACGCAGGGAATCAATTATCCTGTTACATTCAGCTTCCACGTTGTTAATAAACAGTATGTCTTTACTGAATGGCCGTTTTTCTTGATTTTTCATAACCGGTTAAAAGATTAATCATGAATAGATGGAATTTTTTTCGTGAATTATCTGGCAGTTTTTTAAAGTTGAAACAGAAGGTCTGAAATTATCTTTCAATATATATTGGTGGTAAATAATCTGGGATGAAATGATTCCTGCAAGTGCCATATTTTCCATTTCAGTAACCATAGTTCCCGATGAAATCCTTTTAAGCAATTTTTGGACTGCTGGATATAAGAACAATCCTGTTTGATTAATATCTCTTTCTGACAACAAATCCATAACATATTCTTTTGCTGGCAACGAAAGAAAACTATTTGCAATTGGAGCCCTGTAAGCTTGTTTCGGCCTTTTCAGTACGCTTTCAGGCAGACGGTTTTTCATCATTCGTTTCAGAATATACTTTTCATTGAGCCCATGCATTTTAAAGTCGGGTGGAAGTTTGGCAGCAAATTCCATCACTCGATAATCAAGGAATGGATATCGTCCTTCAACAGAATTGGCCATTGAAACCCGATCTCCTTGCGAAGACAGTAAATAGCTTGACATAAATATCACTGATTCAAGCCATTGTGATTTATTTAACCGGTCATACTGATTAAAACCCTCAGGCAACATTTTTATTACATCATCAAACTGATCATAACCACTGAGAGTGGATTTAACATAATCAGAGAAATAGGACTGTAAATTAGAGGTATTTCGCCATCGCAATATATGTGAATAAAACGGGGAATCAGTGTCCTGTAGCTGATAACCAAAAAAGAACTTAAGGATATTCTTGTTTTTGCCTTTGAATTGAGCCAGGTATGGATATAGTTTTTGCAGCAACAAGGGTCTGTATATTGAATTGGGTTGTCGCGACCAGAATTCCCGGATTATACCCTCTTTGAAGATATCATATCCTGCAAGCATTTCATCTGATCCCTCTCCTGTGATAACTACTTTAATATTGTTTTCTCTTACCTTTTTTGAAAGGCAAAACATGGGTACTGGTGCGGTTCGTAAAATCGGTATCTCAGAATGCCATATTACCTGCGGAAAATAATTACCAATGTCCTGCCGTGTACAAGTAAATGCAGTATGTCGCGTTCCAAGAAATTTAGAAACTTCCTGCTGAAAAGGTGTTTCATCAAATTCGTTGTCTTCGAAGCCAATTGAGAAGGTTTCCATAGTTTCAGGCATCACTTCTTTAATCAATGCTGTGGTAGCACTGGAGTCAAGTCCCCCGCTAAGATAAGCAGCAACCTGAACATCAGCCCTGAGCCTGATTCTGGCTGCATCTTTTAATAACTCCTCAAGTTCTGCTGCAGCATCGTCAATTGATCCCTTAATATATGATTCCTTATTTATAGGGAAGTGTAGTGACCAATATGGTTTTATCACGGTCTGTCCATTTGATATTTTCATATAATGGCCGGGAGCAAGCTCAAAAATATTCTTAAAAACTGTTCTGGGAGTAATAGTTGACCAGAAAGTAAAAATTTGAGACATGGAAATGAGATCAATTTCAGATTGGACTTCAGGATATTCAAAAAGTGATTTAATTTCAGATGAAAATAGTAAAGCATTCTTAATTCTGGTATAAAAGAGTGGTCGAATCCCAACTCTATCCCTGGCCAGAAATAATTCTTTATTTTCATTATTCCAGATAGCAAAAACGAATTGCCCGTTTAACCTGTTGAGGCACTCAGATCCATATGCCAGATATGCATTTAATAAAACCTCAGTATCACTTTCAGTTCTGAAAATATATCCAAGTCTTTTCAGTTCTCTTTTTAACTCAATATAATTAAAGATCTCCCCGTTAAAAACTATCCAGTATTTTCCATCCGCAGATGACAATGGCTGCTGACCTGACTTTATGTCAATAATACTTAACCTGACACTTCCAATAGCTATTCGATTATTTATATAAATTCCGGATTCATCTGGTCCCCTGTATTCAATACGTGCAAGCATCCTTTGCAATAGGTTTTGAGGACTTTTTAAGCCGTCCATACTATTGTAAATCCCTACTATTCCGCACATTTTTAGTGGATTTGATGACTATTTTATATGCTATTGGTTTCCTGTTTTTCTTAAAATATAGGAAGAAATTGCATTGATAGATTCAAAGTTTTCCTCTGTCAGATCTGAGTCATTAGTTTTAAATGCAAACTCCTCTTCTATAAAGGTTATTAACATGATAAATCCCATAGAATCAAGGGTTCCTTCTTTAAAAAAGAGAGAATCATCTTTGATTTTTTCGCCATCAACATTTGTTGCTTCTTTAATATATGATTTTAATTTCTCCTTAATTATAGCTTGATCAAGTTTCATAGAATTTTAATTAAAATTAAGTGACAATATTAGATTATATGATCTTTTCAGACTTTTTTATAATAATTATTATATCTGCCGTATCTGCTTTCCTTTATATTTAGGTCATTAAAAACGACATCAAAATTTTCAACTCTGTTTATTTTTAGCAAGTCAAGAACATCGCTGAAGACATCTTTACGCGTATAATTGTTTCTGCATACTAAAAGGTTGATATTGGAATATTTAATCATAAGAGAAGCATCTGCGACGATACCTGAAGGTGTAGTGTCAATTATTATATATTCATATTCCTTTTTCAGATAATCTATCAGTGAATCGAGTGCACCTGATTCAACCATTTCTGATGAATTGGGTAAAACCGGCCCAGCGGAAATGAAAGCCAGATTTTTAATATATGAATTCCGGATTATTTCTTCCTTTGATGAGTGATCACTCATGTAAGTAGAAAGGCCTGAAGTATTTACCTCTTTAAATTTCAAATGAAGTGTAGGTCTGCGCAGATCACAATCAAGGAGAATGGTTTTATATCCGACATGAAGCAATTGATGCAGCAAGATTAAAAGAAATAAAACTTTTTCCATCCTGCGGCTGTGACGATGTTATAAGAATTACCTTTACAGTTCAGATTTGAATCTCAGGAATAAAGTGCTTCTTAGATTTCTAAAAGATTCTGCTACTGATGATCCTGGCAAATCAATACAACAGCTTCGTTTTGATATGAATTGCTGTAAATAATACTTAATACAGGTTTCCCTGTTAAATTCTCTGCTTCCTGAACTCCCGTGATCTTTTCGTTGAAGAATCTTTTCAGAATTATAAAAATCGTCGGAATCATAATAGAAAATAAAATAGCCAAGAAATAAAATTTAGATTTTTCTTTGGCGAGAGCACAGAGCTCCCGTGTCACGGGCCGGTTCAAGTATCTCATAATCCGGTATGTTTGATGCAAGCGTAATCGCAGCTTCTGATCTTTTTTGAAGAAGATAGGTCGAGATAGCATCATTTACATTGAATTTTCGTTGCATGCTAACCATATTAAGTTCGGTCCTTGGAAGCTTGGATATTTCCTTAGAAAGTTTGTCAGCCCTGTAATTTAGCTCATTCTGTGTAAGATTCAGAGTATTGAGACTATTTCTAACATTTTCAATGATAGTCTGTTTCTGTAATTTGATTTTATTTTCAATTTGTCCAAGGAAAAGATTTTTTTCGGCATTATTACTTAGAATACTTGACCTTTGTGCATTAAGATTTAAGAGATCAAGTACAAGGGTATTCATTATCGGATCAACCACATTAGCAGAGGATGGAGGAGCAAGACCGGCCATATCCTTATTCTTGTCAAAATAGTCCAAAATATAATTGTAATAATGTTCCTGCACCTGAAGAGTAGATCTTTCTGACTCTATTCTTGTCATCTCCTGCAAAGCCTGCTGACCCTGGTAACTAAGGTCAGTTACCTGATTTGCTGCCCGATAATCTTTTAAACGCGATTCGGATTTCGAAAGTGAATCTGTTATATTTGAGATCTGTGAATCAATAAAATCTACCGTATTTCTGGCAATTTTATTCTTTTTGGAAAGATCTTCTTCCAAATAAGTCTGGAGGTATTTGTTCAGAAAATCAATTGTTAATCCCAAATTTTGTCCGTGAAATGAGACCTTTATTAATGAAGACTTTAGACTTACGGCTTCAACTTTAATACGTTTAAGATAATCATTTGCAAGTAAGTCCTGATGATAAAACTCAAAATATGAAAGACCTTCTTCTTTTGAATTTGGTTTATAAAGATCTTTATTGAGAGATACTGAAAATTTATAGTTATCGTTTTTTATAGTTTCATTAAAATTGCATATTGTATCTATGCTGACGGAGTTATGTTCACTAACAATATTGTTATCAAGATAATTGTAAAAAG
Source organism: uncultured Bacteroidales bacterium (assembly GCA_963747625.1). Lineage (GTDB taxonomy): Bacteria > Bacteroidota > Bacteroidia > Bacteroidales > VadinHA17 > LD21. The sequence continues at coordinate 14,867 of CAVVGP010000163.1, forward strand.
TAACATTATCTCCTGAAGCGCTAATCCTGAATGATTTATCATCAAGTATTTTAATATTGATCCTGAGATTGATAGGTTGTATATGAGATTTGTCAATATTAACCGTATAGGGAGATGAGAGATAAATCTGATGTGATTTCTTGAAAATTATTTTCTTTTCTACAAAGTACCCAACTTCAAGAATTAAGATCTTTAATAGTGGATAATACCAGACTGAATGAATTTAAACTATTAATATCATTTTCAAGGTTTCTGGCCTGCGAAATGTCACCCATCCCACTAAAAATATTATTTGATCCAAGTAATGAGGGCCGTTTATCCTCAACAGGACCAATTATTGAATTTACGCTATATACTGTTGGAGAAGCCTTATTAATAATAAAAGCAAAAGCCACACAAACGATAAAACTGATTATATAAAAATATTTATGATTTAAAGCAGATAATAAGAATTCTTTAATGATTATTGCTCGGATGCTGATTCTTTTTGATTTGCCATTAAGGTTGACTATTTTAAAATTTAACATTTGTAAAAAGTAAAACTGCAATAAGAGTTGTAATTGAACTGAGTATAGTGGTATAGGTAATAGTCTGATAGCTTGAAGAAATTGCTTTTAGTGGTTCTACAATGATCACATCGTTGGGAAGAATATAATAATAATCTTTATTGGCTATTTTTGAATCCGACAGATCTAACCTGTAATGCATAATTTTGGAACCTTCATTTCTGACAAGAAGGTTCTTTTTCCGGTCACCATATTGAGTTATTCCACCCCCAAGTCCAAGAGCTTCATAAATATTTAGTTTATCCTGAATAAACGGGAAAACCCCTTGATTTCTAACTTCACCTATGACTGTGACCTGGTTATCAATATATTTTACGGTCACGGAAGTTTTGGAAACATAATCGCTCAAAGCTTTCTCAATCTTATCAGCAGCCTGTGCTGTAGTTAGATTTGCAACATTAATATTTCCGACAAAAGGGAAATTTACATTTCCAGCTTCGTCAACCATGTAACCAAGTATCCCATTGTTAGTTCCATTTCTTTCCTCCTCATTCATGCTAAAAATGGCGCTTGTCTGTGGATCAATGCTAATCACTTTGATGTAAAGTTTATCAAACGGCATAATAAGTTTCTGGGTCCTTGGATTAATGCCCGGTTCAGCTAGTTCATTAAGATCATTAAAATAACTTAACTGTTTTGTTGGAACACATGAAGCAGTAAAAATCATAATCAAAATTACTGCTACTTTATAATAACTATACTTCATTCTTTTTGGAATATGTTATAAATTAAAGAAAATTACAAACCCTGTCTAAGAAAAACTGTTTTTATTGTTTTTAGTAAAATTATAAAATCTAATCGAAGAGACCAGATCTATATATGCTAAATCCAGTTATAAGGGCAAAGCCCTGCTCGACAAGTATGGTTGGTTCTACTGGATGCCGCCTGCCAACCAGTTCGGCTCGTCGGCATCTCCGACCTGCACGCGGTTCACTCCAATGCCTTCATGGCGGTCGAGTTCAAGCACGGCAAGAACAAGCCGACCGTGCTTCAGAAGGCGTTCCTCAACACCATCCGCGCCGCTGGTCACTTCGCGTTCGTGGTCAACGATGAGACACTGATCATCTTCGAGGCGTTCCTCAAAGCCTTCCAGACCGCAGCGACCGCTGTGCAGAAAGGCTTTCAATATTACCTCGAAGATGATATCAGGCGCCCTAGTCGTTGACCACGAACGCGGGGGGGCAACCGCGCGGATAGTGTTGAGGAACGCCTTTTGAAGCACGGTCGGCTTGTTCTTGCCGTGCTTGAACTCGACCGCCATGAAGGTAAATGAAACAGGAATTAGGACCAAACTGGTTGGCAGGAGGCATCCAGTTGAGAACCAGACCAGTGGCTTTGTTTTTATAACTTGATTTAGCTTATATAGATAATTGGTCACTTCGATTAGATTTTATAATTTTACTAAAAACAATTAGAACAGTTTTTCAGTGAACGGGTTTGTAATTTTTTATAATTTATAACTATGACAGGAAGAATTAAGTCTTATTATAAATGTATGATAATCATTTTATTGATGATTTTCATGATTTCATGCGTACCAACAAAACAGTTGAATTATTTAATGATCTTAATGAGCTTAATGAGCCGGGTGTAAATCCGAGGACTGAGAAAACTTATTATGCCTTTTGATAAACTTTATATTAAGGTAATAAGTATTGATCCTCAGACAAGCCAGATATTCACATGAACGAGAAGAAAGAGAAGCGGTGTAAACAATGGCATTATCGGTTACCTCATTGATGAAAAAGGAAATGTAGATTTTCCTTTTGTAGGAAACATTAACGTGGCTTTGCTCAACTGCGCAGGCTGCTGAGAAAATAAGAAATCTCTTAGCGATTATGTTCCAAAACCTCAGTAACTGTCAAATATGTTGATAACCAGGTAACAGTATTAGGTGAAGTAGAAGTAGCAGGGAGTATTCCCTTTCATACAGGATAAACTGAACATTTATGAGGCTTTAGGTCTAGGCGGTGGACTTACTCAGTATGGTGACCGGAAAAAGATCATTCTTGTCAGGAATGAAGGTCCGAAAATAATGCATTACCGTTTGGATCTTTCAGATTCCAAGATTGCAGGTAAGGATTATTATTATATTCTTCCTAATGATGTTATAATTGTTGAACCATTAAAAGCACTCTCATCAAGCTACCAGAATATTACCTATACCACAATACTCAGTTCAATAACAACATTAATTGCTGTGCTGCTTTTTACAAATGTTAAATTTTAATAATATTAGACTTTAATGCCAACTCAAAAAGAAACCAGCAGTCCGAAGCAATAATAATTAAGGAATTCTTATTAACTGCTTTATATCATAAATATGTATATATAGTCAGTTTTATTTTGTGTGGCTTTTGCTTTCCTGATTAATAAGGCATCTCCGACAGTATATGGTGTAGATTCTATAATCGGTCCTTCGTAGGATAAAGGAAGGCCTACATCTAGGATCAAATAATACTTTTTAGTGGGATGGGTGAATTCCAGGCCAGAAACCTTGAAATAATATTAATAGTTTAAATTCATTCAGTCTGGTATTATCCACTATTAAAGATCTTAATCTTAAGTTGGGTACTTTGCAGAAAAGAAAATAATTTTCAAAAAATCACATCAGATTTATCTTGATTCCCTATACAGTTAATATTGACAAATATCATATACAACCTATCAATCTGCAGGATCAATATTAAAATACTTGATGATAAGATCATTCAGGATTAGCGCTTCAGGAGATAATGTTTACATTTTACGATTATCTTGATAACAATATTGTTAGTGAACATACAACTCTGTTAGCATAGATACAATATGCAATTTTAATGAAACTATAGAAAACGATAACTATAAATTTTCAGTATCTCTCAATAAAGATCTTTATAAACCAATTCAAAAGAAGAAGGTCATTCATATTTTGAGTTTTATCATCAGGACTTACTTGCAAATGATTATCTTAAACGTATTAAAGTTGAAGCTGTAAGTCTAAGTCTTCATTAATAAAGGTCTCATTTCACGGACAAAATTTGGGATTTAACAATTGATTTTCTGAACAAATACCTTCAGACTTATTTGGAAGAAGATCTTTCCAAAAAGAATAAAATTGGAATACGGTAGATTTTATTGATTCCAGATCTCAAATATAACAGATTCACTTTGAAGTCCGAATCCGTTTAAGGATTATCGGGCAGAGGATCAGGACTGAGCCTTATTTACCAGGGTCAGCAGGCTTTGCAGGAGATGACTAAAATAGAGTCAGAAAGATCTACTCTTCAGGTCCAGGGACATTATTACAATTATATTTTGGACTATTTTGACAAGAATAAGGATATGGCCGGTCTTGCACCTCCATCCTCTTGCATAATGTGTGTTAATCCGATAATGAATACCCTTGTACTTGATCTCTTAAATCTTAATCACAAAGGTCAAGTATTCTAATAATAATCCAGAAAAAATCTTTTCCTTGGACGAATTGAAAACAAAATCAAATTACAGAAACAGACCATCATTGAAAATGTGAGAAATAGTCTCAAATACACTTAAGATGACACAGAAGAGCTCAATTAAGGGATGACAAGCTTTCTAAGGAAATATCCAAGCTTCCAAGGACCGAACTTAATATGGTTAGCATGCAACGAAAATTCAATGTAAATGATGCATATAGACCTATCTTCTTCAAAAAGATCAGAAGCTGCATAACGCTTGCATCAAACATACGGATTATGAGATACTTGAACCGGCCGTGAGACAGGAGCTCTGTGTTTCTCCGCCAAAGAAAAATCTAAATTTTCTTCTTGGCTATTTTATTTTCTATAATTACCGACGATTTTATAATCCTGAAAAGATTCTTCAACGAAAAGATCACGGGAGTTCAGGAAGCAGAGAATTTGATAGGGAAATCTGTATTAAGTATTATTTACAGCAATTCATATCAAAACGAAGCTGTAGTATTCGATTTGCCAGGATCATCAGTAGCAGAATCTTTTAGAAACCTGAGAAGCACTTTATTCCTGAGATCCAAATCTGAACCTGTAAAAGTAATTCTTATAACATCCTCACAGCCGCAGGATGGAAAAGCTTTATTTCTTTTAATCTTGCTGCATCAATTGCTTCAGTCGGATATAAAACCATTATCCTTGATTGTGATCTGCGCAGACCTACACTTCATTTGAAATTTAAAGAATTAAACTCTCAGGCCTTTCGACTTACATGACTGATCAATCATCAAAGGAAGAAAGAATAAAATTAGTTTATTAAAAATCTCTCTTTCATTTTCCGGCCTGGCCTGGAATTGGCAAATTCTTCAGAAATGGTTGAAACGATGCCGTCTACGATTCACTGATATTATCTGAAAAAAGAGTATCAATATATAAATTGATATACACCTTCAGGTCTGGTCGCAGATGCTGTCTTATATTAAATATTCGAATATAAATCTATTAGTTTGCAGAAACAATTATACAAATAAAGATGTTTTAATGATGTTATTGATTTATTAAAAATAAACAAAGTTGAAAATTTCGATGTCATATTCAATGACCTAAATATAAAGGAAAGCAGATCGGCCGTTATAATGATTATTATAAAAAAGTCTAAAAAGATCATATAATCTAATATTGTAATTAAAATTAAATAAAATTCTATGAAACATGATCAACTGTAATAATTAAGGAGAAATTAAAATCATATATTCAGGAACAAGACAAATGTTGATAGCGAAAAAATCAAGGATGATTCTCTCTTTTTTTTAAAGAAGAGAAACTTTGATTCGATGGGATTATAATGTTAATTAATTTATTGAGAGGAGTTTGATTTTAAAACTAGTAATGTCAGATCTGGTAGAGGAAGACTTTGAATATATAAATGCAATTACTTCCTATATATTAATAAAAACAGGAAACCAATAGAATACAGCGTTTATCAAATCACTAGGTTCCAGAGAATAGGAGGATTGCAAATATTATGGACGACTTCAAAACCTATTGAATAGGATTCTTGCACGTATTGAATACAGGGGACCAGATGAATCCGGAATTTATAAAAATAATCGAATAGGCTCTTGGAAGTGTTCAGGTTAAGTATTATTGACATAAAGTCAGGTCAGCAGCCATTGTCATCTGCGGATGGAAAATACTGGATAGTTTTTAACGGGGAGATCTTTAATTATACCTAGTAAAT
>CAVVGP010000164.1:0-6682 GCA_963747625.1 uncultured Bacteroidales bacterium
TTAATCACAAGGTATGAAAAAAAGAATAAGTTTAGTAAAAAACCATCGTGATTTTCTCTGCGTTACCCAGTGGCTGCAGAGAATCACAAAGAATTCAGCAGAATACTTTTAGATTCGGCGTCTTTTGTGAGGATAAGGGAATATTATATATCAAAATTTCCCTGCCGTCACCTGATTTTTATTCTATTCTGATTAAGTTTGCATACTAAATTTTATAATTATGAAAACATTTAAAAGATTTACTCTGACAACAATTGTGTTACTTATTTTTCTACCGGTTGGTCGTGCTGATATTTCACTTCCCGAGATATTTTCTGACAATATGGTTCTTCAGCAAAAATCCGATGTGATTATCTGGGGCTGGGCAAAAACCGGAGAAAAAATCAGTATAAAAGCCGACTGGATGGAAAATGCAATTACTACCCAGGGAAGCACTCAGGGAACATGGAAGGTAACAATTCAAACACCGGCAGTCGGGTGGCCCACATACTATTCATATTAAAGGTCAGAACGAAGTGATATTGAAAAATGTGTTATTAGGTGAAGTATGGCTATGTTCTGGTCAGTCAAATATGGAAATGTCTGCCCAATGGGGTATTAACAATGGTGAAGAGGAAATAAAAAACGCCAATTACCCCGAGATAAGGCTTTTTACTGTAAGTACTGCCACTTCAAAGTATCCTCAGGATCATCTGGCAGGCAAATGGTCGGAATGTACACCTGATGAGATGAGAACTTCAGTGCTATAGGTTATTTCTTTGCCAGGAAACTGAATAAAGAACTGGGAGTACCGGTAGGTGTGATCAATTCCAGCTGGGGAGGAACTCCTGCCGAAGCATGGATGCCTGAAGAGGTAATTCAGAATAATGATTTTCTGAGAGGCTGCAGCAAAGCAAAAACCGGTGCCATGGGGTCCTGTTGAACCCGGCAGGATATACAACGCAATGATTTCACCCCTGATACCGTTCCATATTGCAGGGGTCATATGGTACCAGGGTGAGGCAAATACGATAAATGCCTATGCATATAAAGAATTGCTTTCAGGTTTGATCAAAAGCTGGAGGAACAAATGGGGTTATGATTTCCCGTTTTATTATGCCCAGATAGCACCATACAAATATGGAATGCCGTTTGAGGGAGTTGAGGTCAGGGATGCACAGAGAAGAGTTCTTGATGTGCCAAATACCGGAATGGCTGTACTCAGCGATCTGTGCGATACTCTCAATATTCATCCGAAAAATAAGCAGGATGCAGCATTGCGCCTCGCCAATCTTGCCTTGAACAGGTATTATAAAAAGTCAATAGCCTGAAGATTCCGGACCGTTGTATAAGGGAATGACGGTTGAAAAGAACAAAGCCATAATTTCATTTGACCACAGTGAAGGATTACATGCAGTGGGGAGATAAGCTGACATATTTTGAAATTGCAGGTGAAGATAATTTGTTTTATCCTGCAGAGGCAAAAATAAAAGATCAAAAGGTAATTGTTCAGTCAAAAAAGGTCAAGATACCTGTTACTGTTCGGTTTGCATGGAGAAATACGGCTGTGCCAAACTTTTCAATGGCGCAAATTTGCCTGCATCGTGTTTTATAACTGAACAGGAAAACAAAACTTTTTAGACGCTACTCTGTGCCGCTCTGTGTAACTAAAAATTAAGAACTTCCACAGAGAAACACAGAGGCTCACAGAGAAACCATTACTTATCTTTATAATCAAATGCCTTTATCGGGTATTTAGGTTTTGGCGGTATAACAACAGGCTCCTCTTTATCGAGTTTGATAAGATACTGCACAGCTGCATCGAGCTGGGCATCTTTTCCTTTAAAGCTTTCATAAGGAAGATTATCAACTTTAATATCGGGTACTACTCCCCATCCTTCAATAAGCCATTCTCCTTCAGGCGAATAAACGCCTGTTTCAGCTGCAGTGGCAATACCGTTATCCACGAGCCTGTTCCCGGAGGAAAGCCATATTTCTCCTCCCCATGTCCTTGTTCCAATGAGTTTGCCAAGGCTAAGACGTCTGAAGCCCTCAGAAAAAGCTTCACCGTCGGAAGCAGTGTGCTCATCCATTAAAACTACAAGATGGCCTGTAAAAGCATATTGCATATTAGGTGTTGATTTTCCTACCCTGGGTGCCCAGTAGAACCATGCTTTCCTCATAAGTTTCTCCAATATCCAGCTGTCAATATTTCCTCCGCGGTTATGTCTTACATCAATAATAAGGCCCTCTTTTCCTATAGACGGATAAAAATTCCTGACAAAATCATCATAGTCACTTGAGCCCATAGCTCTGAGATGCAGGTACCCTATTTTGTTTTCAGACGCATTTTCAACTTCCAGCCTCCGGGTGTATTCCCATTCACTGTATCGCAGACTGGAAAAGGCTCCGGCATTCAAAGGTTTTATAACTTCATCATAAGTCTCTCCTTTTGCATTCTTAAGCTTTAACCTTACCTGTACATCCGCTTTGTTCTCCAGCAGTTCGTTAATATTGGATATCCCTGCTGTGCTTATTCCGTTCACTTCCGTGATAATATCACCTTCATGGGTCTTAACATCGGGTCTGGCGAGAGGGGAAAGCTCGGCAGGATAATCGGGATCAGATTTATAGATATGATCTATCACAAAGCCTTCATGGTTTTTATCGGGTGAAGTGACAGCTCCAAGGTAACCGTCAGATATATTATCTCCAGGCAACCGTTTATCGCCTCCATAAACGAACATATGCAGGGCGGAGAGTTCAGAAATCATTTTTGCAAGAAGGTCATCTAGCTCATAACGGTCTGTCACACGGTCAACAAGCGGGGAATACTGATCATAAACACCCTGCCAATCGACGCCATGCATGTTTTTATCATAAAAATAATCGCGTTCCATGCGCCAGGCATCTTTGAACATCTGTTTCCAGTCTTCAACGGGGTCGATGGTGAATGCCCACTTGGTAAGGTCAACACCATTCTTTTTAGCATCCGGTTTGGTGCCGTCGGCATTAAGAACAGATATTCCATTTTTATCCCTTATCAGGATCTTCTTTCCATCCCCTGACAGCTTGAAATCACGTACTGAAGAGGCAATATTTACAACTTCATTATTCTTTTTATTTGTTATTTTAAGCGCATTGAGATTCATGGAAAAGTCATCAGGATTATATTCTGTCCAGTAAAGCCAGTCGTTATTGAGTTCAAAATTAGCTATGTTGGCTGCTTTCATTGGCACCTCATAAAGTCTTAAGCCGATATCCGTAAGGTCGATGGTCTCTTCAGTTTTTGTTTCCGGTTTATCAGTTTTTTTCTTTTTTTCAGGCTCTTTCTTTTTATCAGTTTCTTTTGCTGTTTTTGATGTATCTGATTTTACGGTACTTAGTTCAGTAGCTTCCAGGAAGGGGAAAACAGCACTCTTATTGAGGGCAATAGCATAAATTTTTGATGTTTTAGTGTAATATGGTTCAGGTTGCCTGGTTCCCCACGGACTTCTTACTGAAGTAGTCAGCGACCGGTCCGATATAAAATATAGCCATTTTCCATCCCTGCTGAATCGTGGGATATAATCTTCCTGCCTGCCGGTTGTTACCTGATATGATTTTGCATCTTTTACATCATAAATTCTGATATATCCTGTCTGGTTGGCTGCCTTATCTGTAAATGCAATCCATCGACTGTCGGGCGACCAGGCAAAAGGGGCTGAATATCCGAAATCATTCTGACCGATCACTGTTGATGTACCTGAGCTTTTTGAATATAGCATCAGCCTGTTATCCTTTTCATTATAAACAATATAGTTCCCGTCAGGAGAAGGCAAAAAGTTTTCAATAAGGTTTTTTGTTCCATTGGTTATCTGTAACGGAACATTAAAGCCATAGTTGTCTGTTTTCCAGATTTCAAACTCGCCGGATTCATCAGACAGCATCATAAGATCATTCCCGGGATCAATATAAGTAGCATCCCTATAACGTATGCCATATTTTCGTGTTACTTCCGACCATCTTTCTACATCGACAGGTACAGTGAAGATTCTGCCCCTGGAAGTCAAAGCTACCTGGTCGCCCTTGTAAGAGAGATCAACAGAGGTGATTTTCGATTTGGGATCGTTGATCCACTGAACACGTTTCTGATCGAAGTCGGAATTAAGGGTTATATCCAGCTTTTCAGATTTATCTGCAGCAATGTCATAAAGCAAAATATCGGCGCCCTGCTGACAGACAATTTTCCCGTCTGACAGGTCTGCATCGGATAGATCCCACCGCGTAAAACGGGTATGCTGTTTCAGATCACCTCCATCGGTGTCCATCGACCAGATATTCATTGTACCGTCGCGGTCGGTAAGGAAATATATTCTGCCATCAAAATACATCGGGTCTTTGCTCGTACCCGGATAATCTGCCGTAACAGGTATAGCTTCGTTTTTGCCGTCGAATTTCCATAATGTCTGAGCAGTACCTCCTTTATACCGCTTTGTATGGCTTCCCTGATCCCTCAGTCGGGTAAAAAACAGTTCTCCGGCGGGGGTATATGTTCCCTGATCTGCCTGCAGGAGAGGAATCACCTCGCTGGTCATATTTACAGGATCTATTTTAATAAGCTGAGCATCCGGAAGCGTTGAGCGCGAAGAAGTTGAGTATAATATCTTTCCGTCAGTTGTCCACTCGTAAACGATTGGACTTCCCTCCTCATAAGTAAGCCGTTTTGGAGTGCCACCGTCAACAGGCATCACATAAACTTCTGAAGGACCTTCATATTGTCCGACAAATGCCACCCACTTGCCATCCTGAGAAATGCTTGGATAAGATTCCATTCCATGACTGGTGGTCAATCTTATCGCTTCTTTTGTTTCCAGGTTAAATTTCCACAGATCACCTTCAGCAGTGAAGATGACAGTATTACCATTAATAGCCGGGTACCTGTAATATCCTTTCTGCTGTCCTGAAAGATTTTGACAGGCAATAAAAATCATACTTAAAATCAAAATAGATTTAAAAGTTCTCATGTGATTGGATTTATTTCAGCAAAATTATTTATGAACCTAGCAGTTGTTTGACTTTAGCTGAGATCTCTTTACCATCAGCTTTACCTGCCAGCTCTTTGGTGGCAGCTCCCATAACTTTACCCATATCAGCCGGAGATTTTGCACCTAACCGGGAAATAATCTCTTTTAATGATATTATTTAACTCTTCATTGCTAATTTTTGCAGGCAGATATTTTTCAAGGACCTCTGCTTCGGTAATCTCTTTCTCATATAAATCAGGTCTGTTTTGTTCCTTATAAATAGCAGCCGATTCCCTTCTCTGTTTTACCAGTTTCTGAATGATTTTCATTTCCTCTTCAGCTGAAAGAACAGTATCTCCGCTTTTTTCGGTTCTGGCAAGAGTAAAGGCAGTTTTAGCAGCCCTTATTGCTTCAAGGACAACTTTATCCTTAGCCTTCATGGCGTTAATAAGATCGCTGGCAATTTTCTCGGTAAGTGACATAACGAATGTTTTAAATTTTTCGATTGTAATATTAAACATGATAAAGATACAAGATACATATAAGATGTAAAACACGAAGATTGATCATTTTAAGAATTTATTGGTTTTTAGCAGATTTAAAATGAAATTTGCTTTAATAATGGTACAATCCGGGAGAAAGCCGGGAGGGAAGATCTTTCATACTAAACTTATAAACAATTGAAGAAACCGGGAACATTAATTCTATGTCAGGTGTTTCTTTATAGAAAAAAATAATCTGAATATGAATATTCCGGAGAAAATGCTGGCAGTTAAACTTGAAAAACCGGGCGGTCCGCTGATAACCAGGAGTGTCCAGGTACCAAAGCCGAAACAAGGTGAAGTTGTTATAAAAATGGCAGCTGCTCCGATTAATCCATCTGACATTACCCGGATAAAAGGCATATCAGGAGAGCAGGAATTATTATCTTTTATTCCCGGGATTGAAGGAAGCGGTAAAATTGTTGCGGAAGGCAAAGGATTGTTGCCCCGGTTATGGCTGGGGAAACGGGTAGCCTGTTCGGCAATACACCCTGAAAGCGGAACATGGGCTGAATATATGGTAACATCAGCCTCATATTGCTTTCCTATCTCAAAAACTATTTCAGACGACCAGGGTTCTATGTTACTGGTTAACCCAATGACTGCCGTGGCATTTTTTGATATAGCTGCACATGAGAAACACAAAGCTATAGTGAATTCTGCTGCAGCCGGAGCTTTAGGAAGAATGATAAGGATTTTAGGGAATAAGAAAAATATTCCTGTAATCAATGTAGTGCGAAATGTTTTACAGGCTGAGATGCTCGTGAAAGTGAGCAGCGGATGGCCGGCGGGGACCCGATCGACGTGTCGGAGCCGCACAAGCACGCGCACGTACTCGGGGTCACCGGCCACGCCACCCACGACGACGCCCGGGCCGCCGTTAGGCCGCCAAGGACGCCGCGCCGATGTGGCGGGCGTTGCCGTTCGAGGAGCGGGCGGCGATCTTCCTGCGCGCCGCCGAGCTGCTCGCCGGCCCGTGGCGGGACACCCTCAACGGGGCCACCATGCTGGGCCAGTCGAAGACCGCCATCAGGCGGAGATCGACTCGGCCTGCGAGTCATCGACTTCCTCCGGTTCCCAACGTGCACTTCGCCCGCCAACTGCTGGAGGCGCAGCCGAAGTCGTCCCCGGGGGTGTGGAGGAACGGCGATTGAG
>CAVVGP010000165.1:0-14136 GCA_963747625.1 uncultured Bacteroidales bacterium
ACACCAATAATTTCTGCAATGAGCTGACCGCCGTCACCATAGAACAATCCCTTTACTGTACCTGCAACGCCATTCCATCCTTCACCATAAGTACCATCGGCAAATAAACCAAGTGAATACACCCCAGGCGCCATTTACACCGTGGACTGAAATTGCTCCCACAGGATCATCAATTTTTGCTTTTCGTTCAAAGAAGAATGCAGATTCAACAACAAGTACACCAGCGATCAATCCAATGAGCGCTGCACTGCCAACAGTTACAAATGCGCAGGGTGCTGTAATTGCAACCAGCCCTGCCAGCAAACCATTGCAGATCATACTGACATCCGGTTTTCTGGTTTTAAACCACCACATATATAGCATTGCTGCTAATGCTCCAGTAGCAGAAGCAATCATTGTATTTACAGCAACCACAGCTATCCTGAGGTCACCTCCCGCGAGAGTTGAGCCAGGGTTAAAGCCAAACCAGCCAAAGGCAAGGATAAATGTTCCGATTACGGCCATTGGTATGCTGTGCGCAGGAATGGCATTTGGTGATCCGTTTTTATTATATTTGCCCAGACGAGGTCCGAGAATCCATGCACCAACTAAGGCGATAACTCCTCCTGTCAGATGTACGACGGATGAACCTGCAAAATCGACGTGCCCATGCCCGAGGCCAAACTCTTTACCGAGTGTTGTAAGCCATCCGCCGCCCCAGACCCAGTTTCCATAAACCGGGTAAATGATCGTCCCCACTGCTATTCCATATAATATAAAGGCGGAAAATTTCCATCTTTCAGCCATTGCTCCTGTCGGAATTGTTGCGGTTGTATCCATAAAGACCATCTGGAAAAGAAATAATGCAAACACCGCCACATCATAAGTTCCGCTAAGGAAAAATCCTTTTGAGCCGAGTAGTCCGAAGGAATGACCAAATAGTTTAATCGTCATTTCATGGTTTAGTCCGTCAAAGCCACCCATTGTAGTAATTGCTCCCACACCTCCGAACATTATCGCAAAACCACATAGCCAGAATCCAAGCATTCCAAGGGGATAGATCATTAAGTTCATAGCCATTGTATGAGCGACGTTTTTTGCCCTTGTCAATCCGGTTTCTACCATAGCAAACCCTGCCTGCATAAACATTACCAGAAAGCCGGTTATCAGAGTCCACATTATATTGAGAGCAACTTTATTGTGGCCTACCTGATTTGCCACTTCGAGTATAGTAGGAGATCCCGGAGCAGCTGCTGTTATTTCAGTAACATTACCTGTGTTTGCCCCGGTAGAATCAGGTTTTTTTGGTCCGTCTGCATAACAGACAGGTCCTATTATCAAAATTAAGCCAGTGATGAGCAATATAAGTTTCTTAGACATTGTTTTTAGATTTTAGTGATTATTAATTAGTTAGTTTCTCGTCACCAGGACCGGCTGTGGAAGCTTCTCCGCGGGCGCCATTGCTTATTCTAACTGATTCTTCGATATTATAACTAAAGATCATTCCGTCGCCGATCTCCCCGGTGAAGGCAGCTTTTTCAATGCAGTCGATTGTTTTCTGAACATTGATGTCACGTAGAACGATTGAGATGAATATTCTGAGGTATGTACTGTGTATCATAAACCGTTCCGCGGTAACTGTGATGTCCGCGCAAATGCTCATTTCCTATCCCTGAGGCATCCCAATAGGAAAAGAAGTCGATGCCAATTTCTTTTAGCTGGACTTTGACATCTTCAAATTTTGTAGTCCTGATAATCGCTTCAATTTTCTTCATACATTTTAGTTATTAGTTATTATTTGCTTTTCCACTCTGATCATAATTAAAAAAAGATACATTGTTGTACAGTTTAATATTTGCCAGACATATAGGCCAAACTTGTGCCATTTTTTAAATCAATAGTGTTGGGGAATAATTTTAAAGCCTGCAACATGTTAACAGACAAGCTTTTCTGAAGATGAAATAAATCAATGACTCTTTTTGAAGAGCGAAAAAGACTACAAATGGGTAGGAACAAACAAAAAATCCTACCAAAATGTAGGATTCTTGTCATCTGAGTAAAAATAATTAGGTAATGGACTGTATTATAGGCTATTGCATATCAGCCTGCAATATGTTTATATTTTTTAAAGATTACCGGATCGATCTGGTATTTTTTAATTCTGAGACCCATCATACGTTCAGTGAGTTTTAGCTGTTCAGCTGCTTTGGAAATGTTTCCTTTGGAAAGGTTCAGGGCATCAATAAGCATTTGTTTTTCCACATTTTCCAGAATTGCTTCCAGGCTGCCGTCAACCCGAGAATGTGTCGATGCTGCGCTCTGTAATGTCGGGCGGAAGGTTATGTGATCGGATCACTTTATCAGTACTAAGAATACTGGCACGTTCAATGCAATTCTCCAGTTCCCTGATATTTCCCGGCCAGTGATATGTCATAAGCAGGTCAATAGCTGTTGAACTGATACGTTTAATCTCTAGTCCATGAATTTTATTGTATTTCTCAATAAAATGATTTACAAGCAGCGGGATATCTGCTCTGCGTTCTCTAATGGCGGAATAAACAATGGAAAGACATTTAGCCTGTAATATAGATCTTCACGGAATTCGTTTTTAAGCATGAGCTCTTCCAGATCCCTGTTAGTGGCTGTAATAATACGGACATCAGCTTTTATCGTCTCACTTCCACCCAGTCGTTGAAATTCCTTTTCCTGTAATACTCTTAACAGCTTAACCTGCAGGTTTGGCGAGAGATCTCCGATCTCATCAAGGAAGATTGTGCTTTTTT
Organism: uncultured Bacteroidales bacterium; assembly: GCA_963747625.1. Classification (GTDB taxonomy): domain Bacteria; phylum Bacteroidota; class Bacteroidia; order Bacteroidales; family VadinHA17; genus LD21. The sequence continues at coordinate 2,763 of CAVVGP010000165.1, forward strand.
CAGCTAATTCAAAACGTCCCTTATGCAATTTATCGGCTCCAGTAAATGCACCTTTTTCATATCCGAACAATTCACTTTCAATAAGCATTTCCGGTATAGCCGCACAGTTTATCTTAACCATTTTATGTTTACATCTCGGACTTTGATCATGGATAGCCTGGCAACCAGCTCTTTTCCCACGCCACTTTCGCCCCTAACCAGAATTGTTGCATTTGTCGTTGCAACTTTCGAAATAAGGTCATAAACCTCCTGCATAGTTCACCGATTCGCCCACAAGCGAAGTGATCCGGTCGTTATAGCTATAGCGTCCCTGTTCTCTGAGTTTCCTGATAATGAAGTTTGTCCAGCTCTTCAATCTTATCCTGGCGTGATCGAACCAGCCTGGCAAACATTGAAGCAATAATGGTCATAAATTGTAATTCATTCTTAAAAGAACGGATGGAATAATATTTTAGTTTTACACCAAGTGTCCCTATAATTTCGTTTTTTGCCTTTATAGGAACGCAAATAAAAGAATCTTCATCTTCAAATTTGTTGTTGATTTTGTTTTATTCAGATACCGGGGTTCATCTGAAATATGTGGAATTATTACAGGTTCACCTGTTTTAACCACTTCTCCTATAATACCTTCTCCGACTTTATATTCACCTCTTTCTTTTTGTTCCTGGGTCAAACCATAAGCTACCTCAATATAAATCTTGGATGAATTACGATTTAATACAGTCAAAAAAGCCTGAAGGATATCAAATTTTGGAGCCATTTCCTCCATAACCTGCATGATGGCTTGCTCGAGATCAGAGCTTTTCGCAACAACTTCGCTGATTGTATAAAGAAGAGATAAATTACCTGCGTGATCTAATCATTTGATGTTTAAGTTATCTAAAATCGAAGAATAAATAAAATTAAATAAATATTACTTTCCTGACATAATAATAACAAACATTAAAAATAAATCCCTATTACATAACTAAAACCCACAATAATTACAAAAAGCTATAAATTTACTTTTTTTAACAACTTCAAAGTTATTAATAAATCTCAATACCCAAACTTAAGTGTGATTTTGACTTTCTGCATTTTTTTTCATTACTTTCGGCCATCCAATCCGGCAAAAATGAGAAAATGGGTAATTTTACAATCGTTCCTGATACTAGTAAGCTGTAAAGGGAAAACCAGTGAGACTTACTTAACACCTGATAAAGCATCGGGCTATTTCAAAGTATTGAGGAGATATGTAACCGTGATAATGGAAAACTATGGGGAAAAAACCTTTATGGCCCTATAATGTTTGTGGAAAGAGTCAGCCGTAGGGTAATAACCAATCAACCTGATAATGAAGGCATTATTAAATTTAAAGATGGAATTTATACTGGTACATTTCCGAAAGAACTAATCCTGAGTATAGCTCCGGTAAAATTTTGCAGAACACAGTTTGCAATGGTTCCCCTTCCGACTGAAGAAGATGCATACAGGATTAAGACCAGAGCTGTCCACAGCCTGTTTCACCGGTTTCAGGAAAATGAAGGAATAATTGCATCAACCTTTAATTCTACCAATATGGATGAAAAGGAAGCAAGGCTCTGGATAAAACTTGAGTGGAAAGCTTTGAGAAAGGCAATCAATACAACAGGAGAAGAACGCCAGCTGGCAATAAGAGATGCACTGATATTCAGAGGATCCAACAGGGAACTTTATCACAAATATGCGACTGATGAAAACAGGTTTGAGACCTATGAAGGGTTTGCAACTTTTACATATACTCTGCTATGCACTAATACTCCTGAAGAATTCAAAACCCGGCTTTTTGAAAATCTCGACCGTATTTATTCAATGCAATCCTATGCCAGCTCTTACGGGTACATTCATGGGGCCTTATATGCAACACTTCTTTATTATAAAGGATTTGATTTTAAAAAAATAGATACTGACAATTTTGATCTGGGAAATGCCGTAAAAGAACTCTATAACATAGAGTTACCTGCTATATGCAGGGATGTGGCAGGCAGCCTGGCCGTCAACTATGATATTGAAGTCATCACCAAGGAGGAAGAAAAACGCGACGCCGACATTAAAGAAAGTATTCACAGGCAGATAAGCACATTTACCGAGAAGCCGGTTGTATTTCTTGAACTTGAAAGTCCTTCTTTTGATTTTGAACCTGAAGATATTCACTCTCTTGATACTCTGGGTACTCTTTATAATTCCATGAGGGTTTCTGATAACTGGGGAAAACTCACTGTTGATAAGGGCGGCTGTCTGGTTTCTAATAATCTGAAGTTTATCCGCATTACTGCAAAAGCATTTAAAGCTGATAAAAACCATATTTCAGGCGATGGATGGCATCTTCTCCTTAACGACGATTGGGAACTTGTTCCTGTTGAACAAAATTATATTGTCAGGAAACTTGTGCCGTAATGGCCGACCTGCCGGCGCCCTGTTTTTTGCCCCCAAACCCCCTAAAGGGGGCTTAATTTCTTGTATTTAGAAAAATATGCCTTAATAAACGAGGTTTAACCCCCCTTCAGGGAGGCAGGGGAGCGACTCAACGACTTTAAAGCTTCTTCAAGCGACTTAATTTTCGATTCCGCATCACTTTTCTTTTTTCTTTCCAATTCCAGTACACTTTCAGGAGCATTTTTAACAAAACGCTCATTATCAAGCTTTTTCATGACATTAACCAGAAATCCCCTGATATAATTCAGATCTGCCTGAATTTTAATTATCTCTTCTTCAGTATCGAGTTTTCGTGAAAGAGGTATAAAATGCTCGGTTGTTCCGACAATAAAGGAGGCTGTTCCTTCCTGTTTCTCTGAGACAAATAATACTTCTGACAAATTAGAGAGTTTACTTACAACCGGAAGAAATTCAATATCATAGCTATCCTCTGTGGAGAGTATTAAAAGTTTGATTTTCTCTCTGATTAGAATATCTTTATTTTTTCTGACTGTCCTGATATCGCTTATTATTTCCTTTACAGAATCAAAACGTCTGATTAACTCATTATTGAATTTTTTAGCTTCCGGCATCCGGCTCACCATAATGCTTTCTCCTTCATTTCTTTCTGCCAGAAACTGCCAGATCTCTTCAGTAATAAAAGGCATAAATGGATGAATCAACTTCATGAGCTTTTCAAAAAGAATAACTGTGGCATCATATGTGACTCGGTCGATTGGCTTTTGATATTCGGGTTTAATTATTTCAAGAAACCACCCTGAAAATTCATCCCAGAACAATTTATAGGTGATCATCAAAGCTTCTGATATCCTGAATTTTCTGAAATGTAAGGTCTATTTCATTTATAGATTTCTTCAGGATCTCCTCCATCCACCTGAGTGCAAGTTTTGAGGATTCAGGTTGATCTAATAGTTTCATCAACAGTCCAGCTCTTTAACAGACGGAATGCATTCCATATTTTATTTGCAAAATTGCGTCCCTGTTCAGGCAGGCTGTCTTCAAAAAGCAGGTCGTTGCCTGCCGGTGAACATAAAAGCATCCCAACTCTTACCCCGTCAGCACCATATTTTTCGATGAGTTCAATAGGATCGGGTGAGTTACCGAGCGATTTGGACATTTTTCTTCGAAGCTGATCACGTACAAGTCCCGTAAGGTAAACATTGTCGAATGGTTTCTGGTTCCTATACTCATATCCGGCAATGATCATCCGGGCAACCCAGAAAAAGAGAATCTCAGGCGCTGTAATAAGATCATTTGTAGGATAATAATACCTGATGTCAGGGTTTTCCGGATTATTGATCCCGTCAAAAGAGGTTATCGGCCAAAGCCATGATGAAAACCATGTATCGAGAACGTCCTCATCTTCATGGAGATCGTTAATGCTTAAAGCAGCATTTCCGCTTTTTTCCCTGGCGAGTTCCAGCGCTTCATTAATATTTTCAGCAACTACAAATTCATTATTGTCATAATACCATGCAGGTATCCTGTGGCCCCACCAAAGCTGACGGCTAATACACCAGTCATGAACATTCTCCATCCAGTGGCGATAAAGATTTTTAAACTTTGCAGGATGTATATGAACATCTCCGTTCATGACTGAATCCAATGCAGGCTTTGACAATTCCGTCATCTTCAGGAACCATTGAAGTGAAAGCCTTGGTTCAATTACAGAATTTGTTCGTTCCGAACGTCCTATCTTATTATCGTAATTTTCAACTTTAACAAGGTTCCCTGTTTTACGAAGCTCAATTTCGGCAAGCTCTTTTGCTTTAAAACGGTCGACACCAATAAAGAATCCTGCTCTTTCGCTCATTGTCCCATCTTCATTGAAAACGTCAATTGAAGGCAACTTATGTCTTAAGCCAATCTCATAGTCATTAATATCGTGAGCCGGTGTTATCTTCAGGCATCCTGTACCAAATTCCGGATCGACATAGCTGTCAAAAATAAATGGCACTTCGCGGTTTACCATTGGTACAATTACTTTTTTACCCTTCAGATGACTATACCTTCCATCACCGGGATTTGCACAGACAGCAGTATCTCCCAGAATTGTTTCAGGACGTGTTGTTGCCACTGTCACATATCCCTCCTCTCCCGCTATTTTATACCTGACAAAATATAGTTTTGATTTTTCATCGGTATAATATAACTTCTTCATCTGATACAGCCGTCATAGCCTGAGGGTCCCAGTTGACCATCCTTACCCCCCTGTATATCAGCCCTTTATTAAACAAATCCACAAATACCTTTATAACTGAATCATACCTTTGCTTATCCATTGTAAAGAGAGTACGATCCCAATCGCATGAAGCGCCGAGACGTTTCAGCTGTTCTAAAATAATACCGCCATGTTTATTTGTCCATTCCCAGGCATGTTCAAGGAACTCTTCCCTGGTAAGATCACGTTTTTCAATTCCTTCGCTCTTCAGTTTTGCAACACTTTTGCTTCAGTAGCTATCGATGCATGATCTGTTCCAGGTACCCAGCAGGCATTTTTCCCCTGCATCCTCGCCCGACGGACAAGTATATCCTGTATAGTATTGTTAAGCATATGGCCCATATGCAGTACCCCTGTAACATTGGGTGGCGGAATAACAATTGTATATGGTTCTCTTTCGTCAGGCACACTTTTGAAAAATCCATTTTCCATCCAGTATTTATACCATCTGCTTCTCGGCCTTCCCAGGTTCGTATTTTGAAGGAATATCCATTATTGTAAATGAGTTATATTTCTTTTATTAATCCGCAAATTTAGAAATTAAAATGAAACCTTTATAAAAGTTGGGCACCTGACATTTACTGATAAAGGGAAGAATGAAAAGGGAAGATAGGGTAAATACAGAATTTTGTCTATCAGATTAACCCGATTGTCTATTTTATACCTAATTACATAAAATCATTTTACCTTTGCCGTTATAAAAGAAAAAATTAAACATAAATAAAATAATCATGAGGAAAATATCCTTTTACCTGCTTCTGTCAGTATTACTGCCTTTAACAACAAATGCTCAGGAGGCCGTAGTGGCAAATACAAAGAATAACTTGAACTATGCTTCTACTTTTGGAATAAGTTACGGTATTGATGATGATATCAATGCTTTCAGGCTCAGCCCAAATGGCTATGGTAATACTTTTTATAAAGCAACCGCACATTACAATATTGGAATAAATTATGGGTGGATGATCTCTAAAAAGGTCAGGCCCCGGATTGAAATTAATTATGTTAATGAGAGCTACGGAGCCACCTGGGAAAACGCTAACATTAACTCAATTACTAAAACAACTGTGAATCTTTATAATGTTAATCTCAGCTTCCACCTGGATTATATGTTAGTCAATTCAAATAATTTTCAGTTGTTCGTTTCCCCTGCCCTCAAATGGGAATTTAATGTTGCCAGGGATGAAAAAAATATATTAGATGATGGGACCCACGACTGGGCTAATTATAATGGTATCATCGCTGAAAATCTCAGAAACAACGTCGGAGCATCTGTCTCAACGATTCTGAAATATAACATAACCAAAGGTCTTGGGATAACTCTGACTCCTGATTATACTCTCTTTGTACGTAAATTCGTACCAAGTAATGATAAGCTGTACCAGCGATTGAGCATTAATCTTGGAGTTGAATTCAACTTTTTGTAGCAGTATTTCCTTATCCGTTTTTTTATAAAATATATGCCTGTCGGGACGTTTTATCGCTTCGATAAGGCTGTAAATCAGTTTCTTTGATAACTGTCCGTAAGGGAATTCCCTTGCTCTCATACATCGCTTTTCCAAATGGAAAATACTGGCACGACAGAAACAGAGGCCTTATCTGACTCTGCATGTTCAGTGTAAACAAAATCATGTATTAGAGACGTGGTTAATACTTTATTATATGATTTTGTTTACTTTTGCGAAGATTTAAGTTAAAAATCATAAAATAAAATATATATGCCATCAATATCCGATAAAGGCAAAGCGATGCCTGCATCACCTATCCGAAAACTTGTTCCATATTCTGAAGAAGCAAAACGTAAAGGAAGAAAAGTATACCATTTAAACATAGGACAGCCCGATATTCCCACTCCTGAAGTTGCCCTTGAGGCACTTCGCAATATAAACCTAAATGTACTTGAATACAGCCATTCAGCAGGAAATGAATCCTACCGGCGGAAGCTTACGACTTATTATCAAAAAATCGGGATAAATATCGATTATACAAATATATTGATCACAACCGGAGGATCTGAAGCTATTCTTTTTGCTCTTATGTCATGTGTAAATCCGGGTGAAGAAGTTATTACTCCGGAACCGTTCTATGCCAACTATAATGGATTCGCAACAACGGCAGGTATTAAAATTGTGCCTGTTACATCGTACATAAAAGACGATTTTGCACTTCCTCCGATAAGTGAGATTGAAAAAAAGATCACTCCTAAAACAAAAGGTATTATTATATGCAATCCTAATAATCCAACAGGGTATCTCTACTCTAAGGAAGAACTTCTTTATCTGAAAGAGATCGTTAAGAAACATGATTTATTCTTCTTTTCGGATGAAGCATATCGTGAGTTTTGTTATGATGGCGCTGAACATTTTTCAGCAATGAAGCTTGATGGTATTGAGAATAATGTTATTATGCTCGATTCCGTATCAAAACGTTACAGCGAATGTGGTGTAAGAATTGGTGCATTGATCACAAGAAACAAAGAAATCATTTCCACAGCCCTTAAATTCGCACAGGCACGGCTTTCACCTCCGGGGCTGGGACAAATAGCTGCTGAAGCATCAATCGATACACACGACAATTATTTTAAAGAAGTAAAAAAGGAATATACTGCACGCAGAGATTATATGGTCGAAGCGCTTAATAAAATTCAGGGAGTCTATTGCCCTAAACCCAAAGGAGCATTTTATACAGTTGTCAGGCTTCCTGTTGATGATTCCGACAAGTTTGCACGATGGCTTCTTGAGGAATTTGAATATAATAATCAGACTGTTATGGTCGCACCCGCTTCAGGTTTTTATTCAACTCCGGGGTCAGGTAAAAATGAGGTGCGCATTGCTTATGTCTTAAAAATCGATGATCTGAAAAATGCAATGATGATCCTGGAAAAAGCATTAAAGATTTATCCTGGAAGGATTACAAATTAAAAGATATAATATTGGGAAATGTATAATATGACCGTATTAGAGAAATGAATTAAATTTTAAGTACCTATCCTGTATGAACCGATAATTCTGAACAGGACTTCAATATATAAATTAAAAACATAGCCCTCCTAATTTGGAAGGGAAACGACCTCAGGAATGTTATGTTTAATATAAATGATTCATTTATTAATTTTACATCACAATAAACCAGGCAAACTTAAGTTCTTTGTAAATAACTAAAAGAGCTGCATAAAATGACCTGCCCTGAAACGTTCAGGAATTAAGTCAAAAAACATCACAAGACGGGTGGATCCATAGAACTCATATTATCACGATTTTAAGAGAGTAAATAAAGATAAGACTTTTTTATTGTCCTGGAGTTAATATTAAGAATCTGGAAATATAATGAACTGCATAGCTATTGATGATGAACCTCTTGCACTGAATATTATCAGTGAATATTGTTCAAGAATTTCCTTTATAAATCTGATAGGCACATTTACAAATCCATATGATGCTATCAAATTATTGAATACTAAAGAAATAGACTTGATTTTCCTTGATATTCATATGCCAAAGATTGATGGCATTGAGTTCCTTAAATTATTGTATAACCCTCCTCTGGTAATATTTGCAACTGCCTATAAGGAATATGCATACCAGGGATTTGAGAGTGATGCTGTCGATTTCCTGGCTAAGCCATTTACTTTTGATCGTTTTGCAAAATCAGTGAACAAGGCAGTACAGTTTATAAAACTGAGAAACAGGGCTGATTTAATAAATGAAGATAAGCTGAAAATATCCTGCGGATTTATAATGGTAAAAGTCGAGTACAGCACAATCAGGGTGAACCTTGATGATATTCTTTATATAGAAGGTCTTAAAGATTACGTAAAGATCTATACAGGAGGCAGTCCTATCCTTACCAAAACAACTATGAAGAATATTATTGACAAACTGCCATCAGATCGATTTCTTCGGGTTCATAAATCATTCATCGTTTCTGTCGATAAGATTAACAGGATTGAAAACAGCAGGATAATAATAGAAGATCAACATATTCCAATCGGGGAATCTTTCAGAGTGTCATTTTTTGAAATGGTCAACAGGAATTCAATATGACAAATTAGTCGTATTTCCTTTTCATGAACCAATGATCCTTTAAGGAGATATCTAAATGAAGGGTGCAGAAATCCTCTCTGAAAAGACCATTAAGTTCGGATCCGTTTTGTCCCAGTTCCAGTGACAGGTTAATTACACTTATGGCTCCCTTGACAGGAATGCCGGCTCCAAACGAAATCGCACGGTAATTGATTGGAACCTTATCTATGATAAGATAAGATTCATTATATTCGAAACCAAACCTGTACAGGAACATCTTACCTGTTCCCCTGTTAGCACCTAATGAAGGAATTTCAACCCCTAATGAAAATCTGTTGCTGTTCCTGGTTTCAATAAGTGGATTATTATAAGAAATATCTTTCCACTGCTTCATTTCATAATCTACTCCGATTCTGAAGTAGTTTTTCTCAATTGCCAGGCCAATTCCATAGTCTTTTGGTATTCTGTATATATCGGTATTACTATCTAAGGTTTCTGTTCCACTGACTGTTGTTATGGTTTGAACATTTCTTGTTGTCAGTGTTTTTCCATTATTATAGATAAGTCCTATATTGTATTTCCAGTCTTTCTTCCCAAACTGGTAATTCAATCCATAATTAAGATTGATATTCGATAGATAGGTCACATCTTTAAGCAAATAGGTGTAATCAGTCGAAGATTCTGAATGTGATATAGAGCCAAACAGATAAACAACATTAATACCAAAAACAAGATTTTTAGTTATTTCATACGAATTCCCCAGAAAAAGCTGATTTACCCCACCTTCTCCTGCTAAGGCTTTATCATATGTTAAAACACTGCTTCCTATAGGTGTATTGGAATTTATATTGTATCCAACCGTGCTGTAAGATGATATGCCGAATGTAGTTGCCATTTTTTTTACAGGTTTTAAACCCATTGCAACGTACTGAACACTGGCATCAATAAGTCCCTGGTGTGTATCGGTGGTATTATATGAAGTATACTTGCCAAAAATACCAAGTTCAAATACTGTTGCCAGACTATCAAATCCGTCGTATGAAGCAGGATTAATAAAATTGACTGAATTTTGAGATTTAAAAGCAATGCCGGTCCCGCCCATAGCTTTAGTATCCCCAAAACTGTTTTCTTCGATATTACCCATCCCGAACATTGAATATGGCGATGAAGTTATCTGAGCAGATGCATTTATAACCAGCAGAACTGAAAATATAATTAACAGAGAGAATGTCTTAATCGACTTATGTATAATCATTTTAATAAGTTAAATAATAAAGTCTCAGCATTATCGCAGGATTTTTGTTCTCTACTTCCATTCGTCCGAGTGTAGACAGAAATGTTTCTCCCGGGAGACCAACCAATATTCCATGATCATAATCGAAATATGAATCTGCTAGTTCTGATGTTATATAATTTGTAATATCAAAGGTATATTGGGTATCAATATTATATAAATTATCCACGACCAGTGATGAAGTAACCTGACTCCCACTTAAATTTGCCAAAATACTATTCATTCCATTGAGCTTATCAGTATTATATAACGCGAGTTTGTGCGGTAATAAAAACTGACTGAAGCTACCGTTAACCGGTGCTAATATAAGCTGAGCCTTCACCACTTTAAAATTGTTCGCCAAAAATATGCTCTGCATCGTCGGGAACTGAATTTTTGGCATAAGCCCCACCATTCCCATAAGAAATGCTTTGTTGCCTGTTTTAGAAGCAGAAATTGCATTGTTTTTTTGATTTAATGTACTTAAAGGTGTTTTTGAGAGGTCATACTGTACATTATTAAACTGGACATTCTTAGCACCAAAAGGAATTGTTATCGAATTTTCAGCTTCATTCGGGAGGCTATTACTTATATGATAATAAATCTTTAACTTTAAATGGCTTGTATCCGCACGGAATCCTATTATTGCATGATTCGCTCCCGGAGAAGAGGTAACACAAAATCCTTTGATGTAGGCTAAGAACAGATCACTGGTAGTAAAATTTTCATCATTCGAAACAATTAAATCAAAGAGCTCTTTTCCAAAGTTATTAACAGGGACAGAGATTGTAGTATCAGCAGAATTGTTAGGCGAAGGATAAAATGATTTAGACCCCAGAATCAACGGAGCATAAGGTACCGTATCAATATTATATAATGATCCGGATATATTAAGTGTTATTCTTTCAGATAACTGACGTACATTAAATGTCATTAACTGTGTGGTGTCACCATAACTATATTTGGCATAACCAAAATGGAAAGCAGCAGAATCATATACCGCTAAATCTGAAATATATCCAAAAGTCCTAAATCCGGGTTCAAAATAACTTTGAGCTTTAACAGAACCAAAAATCGAATCCTGATAATTCCCGACTAGAATCATACCTGACCCTGAAGTTGGCAAAGAGTCCAGAAGAACTGTGGAAAGGTCTACTCTGAATGTATCTACAATCTGCAGATTTGTCCGAGAATTGACTAAATCATCACCTATTATAAATTCTTTAGAATTAGTACATGAGGCGAAAGAGACAATAACAATTAGGATAAACAAGAAAGAAGTTGTTTTCTTAATAAAGGATATATGTTTATCTGTAATGCCGACGCATAAAACTTTCATATTTGTTTCAATTTTTACAAATTAAAGATTAAAACCTGATCCAAACCAAGCATAGTATACCAACT
>CAVVGP010000166.1:0-8290 GCA_963747625.1 uncultured Bacteroidales bacterium
GGTTAAAAGTGTAGACTTAAAGGCAATTTGAAAAGATAATGTTATTTATGGCTTAATTTCTTTTTTTCAGATTAATAATTAAATTTATGATAAAAATGGTTTATCGATTGTAAACTGTATCTGGTCTACTTATTTATAGGATATATCTACTTTGCTTTTTATTGAAAAATTCATCAGATAGATTTGTGTCGTGAGTATTAACTTTAAAAAATCTATAATGTCATACAAAACAATGAAGATTTGTGCATTATTTTTCTTTTCAATTCTGGCCTTACATTTCCTTAATTCATGCGAAAGTAGTTCTTCAGCCCTGGTAGGTGACTGGAAAGAACTATCTAACTTTGATGGAGTACCCAGAAGCGATGCTGTCGGCTTTGCTATCGGGACAAATGGATATTTGGGTACCGGCTTCGATGGAAATGAAAGATTAAATGATTTCTGGGAATATGATATTTCAAGAAATACATGGACCCAAAAAGCAGACCTTCCAGGGATAGCAAGGAACGGTGCAGTTGGTTTTGGTACAGATACAAAAGGCTATATCGGTACCGGTTATGACGGAGTAAACAAACTCAATGATTTTTATGAATATGATCCTTCAACTAATATATGGACTCAGAAAGCTAACTTCGGAGGTACTGCAAGATACTCTGCAGTTGGGATGGCTATTAACAACAAAGGCTATATCGGAACAGGTTGGGACGGTACATATCTAAAAGATTTCTGGCAATATGATCCGGATACTGATACATGGACCCAGGTCAGCAGTTACGGCGGAGAAAAAAGAAGAGATGCTGCCTGTTTTGTTATTAATGGTATAGGATATATCACTACCGGTATAGATAATGGAACATATGACAACGACCTTTTCGGATATGATCCTACAACAGATACATGGACAGAGAAAAGAAAAATTACCAATTACTCTCCCGATACTTATGACAATCTCTATACAGACATTATAGGTATATACAAAGTCGGATTTGCAATCAATGGGAAAGGCTACCTCGCTACAGGTGGTCAGACTTCCGGAGTGAAATGCTGGGAGTATGATCCGGTAACTGATCTGTGGACAGAAAAAACTGCTTTTGAGGGTAGTTCAAGAGCTGATGCAGTCGGTTTTGCAGTCGGCAACCTTGGTTATGTTGCAACCGGGATGAGCGGGACCTACTACTATGATGATCTCTGGTCATTTGACCCGGAAGCTGTATATAATCAATATGATAAATAGGAAGATCTTTGCTGGTATAATTCTATTATTAATATTAGTTGCAGCGGGATTAGCCATCAGCAAAAGAAACCAGACTTTTAAAGTTAATGTATTCGAAAGCAGCAATGGTTGGGGTTATGATATTTTAAGAAAGAATAAAATCATTATCCATCAGCCTTTTATGCCTGCAGTTCAAGGGGAAATTGCTTTCAGAAATAAATCTGCTGCAAGAAAAACAGGACGCCTTGTGGTTAAGAAACTTGAGAATAAACAATTACCAACTATTAATAAAGAAGAATTAAATACAATAATTAGAGATACAGATTAAACTGCATTACAGGCAATTAAAAAATTTACCACGGAATAACACATATTTTCAATGAGATGAAAACAATGCTGTTTCGTGGTTTTTTATTTTATAACTATCAACACCAAGACCGGAAAGCAATAATCAGGCAACTAATTATAAAGCAGATATTTAGCTCTTATTTTTAAAAATTTAGCAAGATCTTTTCCCCACGTAATACGTATCTCTTCAGCAGTCATCCCTTTTTCAATCTGTTCCCTTAAAACAGGCCCTCCTGCAAGAATATCAAAATAGGAATTGAAAAATTTTTCTTTATCCGGAAATTCCTTATAAGCACTGATCAGCCATTCAAGGTTTAGTTCAGGTTTGGGAACTAGTGTCTTTTTAGCTGCCTCTCTCAGATCAACTCCAAAGCATTTGATACCAAGAAGCGGTGGTTTTTTTGCGCCGGCAATACTTTCCGGTACAAAACTAAAGCCCCTGTCAGGGAGGTAAGGACTCCCGTAAACCTGAAACGGAAAAGCCGTTCCCCTTCCTATAGAGATTGTTGTTCCCTCAAAAAAACAAAGGCTGGGATATAGATAAACGGAGGTCTGATTTGGAAGATTAGGTGATGGTTTTACAGGAAGTTCATATAGTGTCCGGTGAGTGTAATTCTTGCATTTTATAACGACCAGATCGCATTTTACTCTGTTTTTCAGCCAACCTTCTCCATTTAGCATTTCTGCATACTCACCTACAGTCATCCCATGTACAACAGGAACTGGATCCATGCCAACAAAAGACCTGTATAAGGTATCAAGAACATTCCCGTCAAAGTAGAAGCCATTTGGATTAGGCCTGTCGAGTACGAGACATTTTATATGATTTTCCGCACACGATTCCAGAATATAATGAAGGGTCGAGATATAAGTATAAAAACGCGTACCAACATCCTGGATATCAAAAATCACCACATCAATTCCTTTCAAATCCTGCGCAGATGGTTTAAGATGAGAACCAAAAAGACTGATTACCGGAAGTCCCGTTTCAGTGTCCATGCCATTCTCGACTGTCTCTCCTGCATCAGCCATGTTTCTGAACCCATGTTCCGGCGCAAATATTTTCTTTATTTTTATCCCAAGTGATAATAAAGTGTCAACAATATGAGCTGACCCTATCATAGAAGTCTGGTTTGCCACAATAGCTACTGATCTGCCTTCAATAATTGGTTTATATAATTCAATCTGGCTGGCTCCGGGTACTGGAATCTTTTTTGATCCGTAACAAGGGGAAGAGACGACAAAAAGAGTAGCCAAAACATAAAAGAAGAATAATTTATTCATCTGATAACTTTTTCGTTCATGTAAATCTATTATTTTTTTACAAATATCCGTGTTAGTCAGTGCTTCTCAGTGCTTCTCAGTGTCACTCTGTGTGACAAAAACATAAGAACTGTCTCAGGGTTCCACGAAGGATTCACGGAGATACACAAAGGAGTTAATTGTAAATTTCTTAAATTTGTGGACTTTTCAGAAAGGATGAATCTACCATATTTCATAGCACACAGGCTTATAAAAGGTCGTCGAGAAGGCACTTCATTTTCTCGTCCCATAAATGTTATTGCCATCGTCGGAATAGCAATGGGCCTTGCAGTTATGATTCTTGCCGTTTCAATACTGACCGGATTCAAACAACAAATCAGGGAAAAAGTAGTGGGGTTCGGATCTCATATTCAAATCATGAACTTCGATTCGAATATCTCATTCGAAACTGCACCAATAAGCGATACACAGGCGTTCGTACCCAAAATTAGAAAGATCCCAGGGGTAGAACATATCCAGGTTTTCGCTACCAAAGCAGGCATTATAAGGACTGATGAAGACATTCAGGGGGTAGTTCTCAAAGGAATAGGGAGTGATTTTGACTGGAGCTATTTTAAGAGCAATATGGTAGATGGCACTGTATTTAAAGTCACTGATACAGCACGAACAGATAAGGTAATAATTTCAAAAAAAATATCTGATATGCTCAGGCTGAAGACCGGTGATTCATTTGCCATGCTTTTTATACAGGATCCTCCGCGGATGAGAAAATTTACTATCAGTGGTATTTATGAAACCAGCCTTGAAGAATTTGACAAAATGTACGTTTTCTGCGATATTGGTCAGATCAAGAGGCTCAATGGATGGAAGGATGACCAGGTTAGTGGATTTGAAGTGTACATCAGGGATTTTGATAAGCTCGATGAGATGACCGTTGCCGTCAGAGACGCAATAGGGTATAAAATGACCGAAGATGATGCAAAATTTAAAGTGACAAATATCCGGATGCGATATCCTCAGATTTTCGACTGGCTGAATTTTCAGGATATAAATGTCATAATCATAATATTACTGATGCTTATTGTTGCAGGATTTAATATGATCTCAGGTCTGCTTATTCTTATCCTTGAAAAAACGAACATGATCGGAGTACTTAAATCACTCGGGGCTGAAGATGTTACTATACGAAGAGTCTTCCTCTACCAGGTCCACATATCTGATTGCAAAAGGATTATTCTGGGGTAATTTTATAGGAATCGGACTAGCATATCCTACAGCTGAAAACAGGAATTATTACTCTCGATCCTTCTTCATATTATATTAAAACTGTTCCTGTTAACCTTAATCTGACTCATATCCTGTTACTGAATGCCGGTACAATGGCTGCTATTATTATCATGTTGCTTGTTCCTTCACAGTTGATAAGCAGGATCTCTCCGGTAAAAGCAATCAGGTATGATTAAAAACTAAGGCAAAACACTGTTTCTTTTCCCGGCACTGATCTTACTTTCAGATTTCCTCCATGTACTCTCATAATCTGCCTGAAATACTTAGCCCTATACCTGAACCATTCTGCCGGGTAGTAAAAAAAGGTACAAATATCTCATCAATGTTCTCCTCGGATATTCCCGGACCATTATCGATAACACAAATTTCATGATGATTATTAAGTCCTCTGAGTGCAATAATCTTAATCTTTCCTTCTTATTATTTTCATTGGCTTCAATAGCATTTTTAATCAGGTTTATCAGAACCTGAGAAATCAGATTCTGATCTGCATAAAATTCAAGATCAGGATTTTCCAGCGAAACTGACAAGATAATACTGTCACTCTTGTCAAGAGAATTATAAAGTATCTGAACCCGGCCCATCAGGTCTGCCGCCTTGAATAATTTCTTTTCGGGTTCAGGAACCCTGGTCAGCTTTCTATACGATTCAACAAATGTCATCAACCCTTTTCCCTGCTCCTTAATAACATTCAGCCCCTGTAATGTAGTTGCAATAGTTTTCACATTTACCTGTTCCGGTAAAACAGGCTTTCCTGCTGTGCTGTAAATATTTGAAAGAGACTCTGACAGGGAAGTTATCGGCGTAATGGAGTTCATTATCTCGTGCATTAAAACCCTTATAAGTTTCATCCACGATTCGATCTCTTTTTCATCGAGTTCGTTCTTAATATCCTGAATTGAGAGTATCACAAGTTCATTCCCGTTAGTCTTTAAGGATGTAGCTTTAAGAGATAATTGTATTTCACCGTCCTCAGCCGAAATGGCTATAAGTTTCTGTTCAAACGGCTTTATGCTGTTAATTGTCTCAAAAAGGTTTTTATCCTTCCTGTTCAATCTGTTGCACATGTGTTAGAACATCCATTGAAAGCAGCTTTTTTGCAGATGAATTGGCATGCAGTATGAATCCTTTATCATTATATGTAATTATCCCGTACGGCCAGATGCTCAAGCAATGTCCGGAAATATTGTTCCTGCTGTCTGTTCTCAATTTTTAACTGCTGAATCTGCTCGTTCACCCTGTTCATGCTTTGATAAGCTCATTTAAAGCATTATTCCCGTATTCAACAGGAAAAGAGAGATTTGAATCATCATTTCTGACAGAATCGAAAAAAAATCTGATCTTTTTATTTGTACTGTTCAGATAAGAGATGAGGTTGATTGTCAGAATAATAATTATTAAAACACAAATAATTGAGAAACGCAATGACTGGTCAATAATGATAAAGTATCCCAGAACAATGCGGACAAAAATACAATTAGTAATGACTCTTATTATAATATTGAAATATAGATTTTTACTGAACATCACCCTTGTTTTTTGAATCTGTTATAAAGAGTTTGTCTGGTTATTCCAAGCTGTTCGGCTGCAGCAGTGAAGTTACCATTATTTTTATCAAGTGCTTGTTGAATCATCTGTTTTTCCATCTCTTCGAGCGTGGTGAAAGAGTTATAATTAATTAACTGAACCGGTGTGCGTCAGATATAAATCATCAGGTTTTATAATTAGCCGATTCACTTAATATCACAGCTTTTTCAATTGTATGCTGAAGTTCACGGATATTTCCGGGCCATGAGTACTTCAGTAGTTTTTCATGAGCCTGTTGGTTTATTTTCAGGTTCGGCTTATTGTATTTGTAGGCATATTTTTTCAGGAAGAATTCCGCAAGAATGAAAATATCATTTCCCCTGTCCCTAAGCGGTGGAACTTCAATCTGAATAGTATTGATCCGGTAAAGCAGATCTTCCCGGAACAGTCCCTCTTGAACCATATTTTCAAGGTTTCTGTTAGTTGCGCATATAAGGCGTATGTCGATGGGTATAAGTTGATTTGAACCAATACGTGAAAACTGGCGGTTTTCAATAACAGCCAGTAATTTAGCCTGAAGATGGAATGACAGATTTCCGATTTCATCGAGAAAAAGGGTGCCCTTATCAGCAATTTCAAATTTACCCTGCCTGTTTCCCTGTGCATCGGTAAAAGAGCCTTTCACATGTCCGAACAGCTCACTTTCAAAAAGAGTTTCACTTATTGCGCCCATATCAACACTCACAAGTACCTCTTTGGCCCTGGTTTGACAGACGATGAATTTCCTGTGCAATCAATTCTTTGCCGGTGCCATTTTCTCCTGTAATAAGTACATTTGCATCGGTCTTTGCAACTTTTCTTACCATGTTGAGAACATTCATAAGTTGTGGAGATGACCCAATAATGAATCTCTGGTCACGGTTAATTTCTTTTTTAAGTTCAGTTTCCCTTTCTTTAAGATGCCGGACCTCCTTTTTTGAAAGGTTTAGCTGAATGGCCAGTTTAAGTGTTGCAAGCAATTTTTCATTATCCCAGGGTTTTAGAATGAAATCGGAGGCCCCGGCTTTGAGAGCCTTGACAGCAGTATCAATATCACCATAAGCCGTAATCATTACTACCGATATTTCGGGTTTTGTCTCTTTTATTATTTCAAGCCAGTAAATTCCTTCATTTCCTGTATTAACGCCGGCTTTGAAATTCATGTCAAGGATTACCAGGTTATAATCTTTTTTAGATAATTCGTTGATTATCTGGTTAGGATTTGAAAGCAGAGTAACCTCATTGAATTCAGGCATGAGCAATATCTCAAGAGCGCTCAGGATACTTTTATTGTCATCAATAACAAGGATGTTGCCTTTCTGGTTTTGCATATATTTGAATATCAAACATCCTACTTCCTTTTAACCGCAAATTCCGATAGCTATCGGAACGCTAAGAAGGCGTAAAGAAAGCAAAGATAAAAATCTGATCGGAAGTTCTTTGCGACCTTTGCGCAAACCTTTGTGGTCTTTGTGGTTAAAGGATTTCATTTTGCTTATATTTATTATTACAAAAGTATTTCAATATAATCCTAAAACCAATAATCCGTAAAATATTTTTACGCTTTATTGTAAAATATATTTACAATAAATCCAGAACTTAATTTTTATAATTCTGTATATTAGCTATTTACAATTATGGCATAATAATGGTATAGTATCATTTATGATAATTTTATTTTGATAAAAACCCTTGAATAAATAAAAATCGAAGTCATGAAATATCTTTTCAGATCAATTATTCCGGAATTTCACCAGGAAACCGGTAACGAATCTGATCAATTTGTTTGGATTAGCTATTAGTTTGACTCTGGTGATTATTCTTTCTGTCTATTGTTACAGTGAGCTGACTACTGACCATTATCAAAAAAACGGGGACAGGGTTTATATATATGGAATGACTGAAGACCGTATTTAGATACTCCCGGAATTCTAGAGAAAAACATGAACATGAAAGTTCCGGGCGTCGAAGCTACAGTAAGGATAGGAGGATCGTGGGAAGCCCGGTATTCAAGACTGACGATAAAGAACCCATAACCTCAGACCTAATTTTTACCGATGCAGATTTCTTTAAAATGTTTACCTACAAACCTGTTGAGGGGAATCTTGAATATGCTCTGAAAGAACCAATGACGGTTGTGATCACAAAATCATTATCAGATAAGCTTTTCGGCAAAGAAAAAGCTTTGGGAAAGCAGATAAAACTGAACAATAATCAAAATCTCATTGTAAGTTCGGTTATTGAAGAGCCAAAAGCAAATTCCTGCATCTCGTTCAATGCAGTTACCTCGATGGCTACAAGGGACATTGTTCAGAATGAAAAAGGTGAATTTACTGCATGGAATGAGTGTAACTTTCAAACTTTTGTTCTCCTGAAAAAAGGTAGTGATCCAAATGCTGTTGCGAAAACTATTTTATCCCTTTTCCCGGATAAAGAAAAAGAAAGATATAAGGACCAAAACCTTGTTCCGTTAAAAAAAATCTACTTTTCAAAGTTTACACTTTTCGGGAGTAATTATCTTCTTAGCGGCGATAAGAAAAAAAATCAATGATTCTTATGATGGTGGCTTTCATGGTATGATGATAGCCCTATTAATTTCATTTAACATTTCAGCAT
>CAVVGP010000167.1:0-12809 GCA_963747625.1 uncultured Bacteroidales bacterium
TACCATTTGACAAGGCACCGAATATGATCATTGTAAATGGTGCGTTGAGCCGGAAAATGCCTACAAACGGGTCGTACCTGCAAATGATGAACTGGCTTTTGGTAGCGGCAAAAAGAATCGATAGTCCCAGGTAGATGAATGGTATTGAGGCAAGAACCGCTTCAACGCTTTTATGAATTCTGACAGGTCTGAACCCGGTAAGCTCCTGTATCGCACCCAGAGGGCACACTCCGGCACAGAATACCCTGCCATAAAGAAGGGCAAAGACCAGCGGAATTATGAAAAATAGTATTGCGGAAAGAGGAACCGAGTAATTATTATTAAAGAGTGCAAGTGAAATATTCTGAACTGAACCTACAGAACATATGCATCCCTGCCTGTAAAAACCAAAATAGGCCAGGGAAAAAACCGACATCCACAGTATTCCTTTCCTGGACCTCTTTTTTATCGCGAACCTTGATGTAAAGCTGAGCGCGGCGATAAGAACAACCACATCGACATATTCCCACATTGGCCCCCTCTGGTTCAGAAGCTGATGGGTCGGTGTCTGGTAACCCGATTCAAACTCCGGTCGGGGGAAACGTTGCTGCTGCTGGCGTTCCTGAGCAAAAATCACTGAATGCCATATTAGCATTAAGGCCACTAATATATATGGAATGTACTTTTTCAACTCTTCAACTTTTAAACCCTAAAACATTTTAGCTTTTCAACTTTTTCTTATATATGGCTTATCAGCAGGTACCCTTATCACTGCATTTGACGGACATGTGCGGGCTATGGAACATTCATTGCAGTTTACACATATGTCGTGTCTTATCTGCATATACAATGAACCATTTCCAAAATCACCGCATCCCTTTACGCATTTTGCACAGCCATTGCAAAGCTTCTCGTCAATCGTATATTCGAAATAGGGTTCTTCAATAAACCTTCTTTTTATAGCCCCGGTAGGACATAGCTGGTTCTCAGCGCCTGTACTGATTTCCTTGGCACCTTGTCGCAGGAATCCACCGCAGAGGTCGCAATAACCACACATTTTAAAGGCATGTGTGGCTTTTGAAGCAGAAGGGGTGAGGACACAGTTAGTTTTACACTGTCCGCACTGAGTACACTTGTATGGATCAATCTGCCAGACGTATCCCTTTACATTCGTCTTCCTGGCCAGCATAACAGGAAGTCCAATAAGAGGTGCGGCCACAAATATTTTCCCGGCAGTCCTGACAAAATCTCTTCTTGACTGATATTTATTCTTACCGTTTTCCATCTTTACGAGATAAATATTTAAAACAATCCTGTTCTCCTGAGCATAATCCTTTACCAGGACATGAGTTACAATCAGAGTTACTGACGATCCTGTTTCCCGTTGCAATTGCAATCAGCGCCAAAAGGCCAAAAAGCAGGTATCTTACAATTTGTCTAATGAATATGCCCCTTTTCATAATTTCTGTTTTTTAGTGAAAACATAAACTTTAGAATCAGCAGGATTTGCACCATATATAATTTTGCCATCTGATGAAGCCACAGCAATTGGAACAGATGGTGTAAACTTATTAATTGATGAAACGAATTCCATAAATTCTCCTTTTCTGTTCAGTATCTTAATCCTGTTGATTCCTTTTTCAGCGGTAATGATTCCTCCCGGAATAAGGGTAAAGTGAGCAGGGTTGCAGCAACCGCAGTAAAACTCAGGATCGGTACCGGCTCCGCCAAATTGTTCCAGCAGGGTTCCGTCAATTTTCCGTTTTTCAATCAGGTGTTTGCCTGTATTTGCTACATATATGATGTTTTCAGCATCAATAGCTACATCAAAATACGGACTTGGCAAGATAAATGGTTCTCCGCTTTTCCCGATCATCGATTTAAGATTTCCTTTTTTATCAAGTACCATTAATATTTTATTAAAAGCGTCAGCAAATACAACGAATGAATTATTTGCTGATACGGAAGTTATTAATGCATCATCCTCAAATGGACCCCATTCTCCGATTTGACTTCCTTCAGTGTTGAGCAATCGTATGGTTTCGGTTGTAGCGGTAAAGATAGTATCTCCCGAAGCTGATATTGCCCTGACCGGTTTATCGGTTTTATTGTTCCAAAGCAATCTCATCTCAGGATCATAGCATGCAACAAAGCTGTCACCACCAATTACCACATTTCCATTTTTCATGATCCCTACCGATTCAACCTTACCGGCTGCAGGATCAATTATTGAAGTGACTTTCCAGGTATCAGCAACTTGAGGAGTGACTGTATTTGAAATTTCAGCCACATTCTTCTCTTTTCTGAATGCCACATCGTAAACAATGTATCCCAGAAAAAGCAATAAGACAAGGATTATTAATCCTGATGCAACTTTTTTATCCATTTCATTCAGTTTTTGTGCCAATATTAAGACAGACCAAATTTCTTGAATCCCTCATAATAAGGTATTTACCAGCTATAGCCATCGGCCCCCATGCTTCCGTTCCGTTCAGGATTACCTTGCTTGAGACAAGAGTAGCCGATTTTTTTTCTATTTTATACAGATAAAGTTTACCATCATCATCCAGAAGGTACAATTTATCTCCGCTCATGATATATGGTCCCAGTCCTCTTCCAAACCTGTTATCCTTGCCACTTGACCATACCGGATGCAAAATGTCTGAAGTGGCGTAACAGACAAGTTGTTTCTTAAGTATGCCCGCGTTTTCAGGCATTACCGTCCATATATAGTCATCGTTAAGTATAGGTGTCTGCTGATCGCTTGCCAGTCCATCTGTTGCCTTATGGACATCTGATACTTTAGCTTCAAATCTGCCCGAGGTTTTGCTTATTTTAATCTTTGCGCCTCCGGCACCGTAACTTCCAAATACGGCAATCTCATTATTGCCAAGATACAGAGGCGAAGCAGCAACAGTAGCAGGGCTCCAGTCAAGCGTTCTCCAGAGAACAGTTCCTCTGTCGTCACCTTCGGCCGAAACGCCGCATACTCCGCCAACTGCGTTATAGACATACATTTTTTTACCGAAGATGGTCATAGGTATTATTGATGAATGTGACATCCTGAGAGAATCGGGATTTGGTGTCTGCCATAATATATTTCCTGTTTTGCAATCGACACCTATCATTAGCGCTTTTCCCCCGGGTGCAATAACAGCCATATCGTTATCTATTAGGGGGCATTGCCCTGTATAAAAGTCGGGAGTTATCCTTCCCTTTGCTGATCCCGGGATGCCGAATTCTCTCTCAAGATCATGTTTCCAGAGTAATTTTCCTGAAATCGCATCAACGCACATTACGTGACTCCTTGGACCTATAGTAACAACATATTTATCGGTTACGGAAGGTATTGTCCTTGAATAACCATGATTTCTCTTCATGTCAACCCTGTACCATCTTCGCCATAATTCTTTTCCTGATGAAAGGGAGAAACACCTTAACATATCGGCCTTTCTTTTTTCGTTGTAATCGAGAAGGTAAACACGGCCATTCAGTACTGCAGGACCGGCATAACCTTCTCCAAGAGAAGTCTTCCATACGATCTGTGGCCCGGCTGTATCCCATGATTCTGCCAGAGGGGTATGATCCTTGCTTATATTATCAAAATCATTGCCCCTGAAATGCGGCCAGCCTCCTGGCAATTCATTATCCATTTGCCCGAGTGAATCGAAATTCTCCCCAATATTAACTATATCAGACATTGGCTTTATAGGAGGTCTGTTATCCATTCCCGGGATCCTTTCAGGAAGAGTATACGAAGGCACGGCAAAAATCCACCACGAGAATACCGCAGCAAAAACTACGGCTGTTATCCCTGTTATGATGGCGGATCTTCTCATTGGAGTAATATTCAGTTATTTATTAAATTCCGCAATTTAAAAAAATGTATGTTAAATAAAGGTTAAAAATTGCAAATAGCAGATGGCTTTTTCCGACAGTTTTAATAGTTTTTTGATCCGGCGATTAAAACTTCCAGCATATTTTTGTTCCGAACATCTCCGGTGCTCCCGGGATTTGGGTAGGGTCTCCAAAAAGACTTCCTGTGTTACCTTCACTTATTATGTATTTTTCCTTCAAAAGGTTACTTCCCCAAAACGCAAGTGTAACATTTTTATATTCAATTCCACCTCTGAAATTCAGCAGTCCGTATCCATCCTGTTTCATTGTATTGGCGTCGTCAAAAAAGATTCTTGTCTGGTACGACCAGGAAGGAGTGGCGAATAAAAATATTTTTTTACTAATTCCGACCCGTGCATTTAACCCAATGGTAAAGCTGTGATCAGGAGAAAGACTGAATGTATTGTTGGCATATTGTTGTTTTTCCCCATTATTATTGTTTGCCGCAAAACGATCGTGAATGTAGGCATAATTTCCGAAAAATTGTAACTCCCTGAATGGTGCATATTTTACACTTGCTTCAGCTCCATATGCAGTGGCTTTCCCTCCGTCGATCATAATGTAATTAAACTGACCTGTAATTGCATCTGATATCCATGCATAAGATTGGAAATTCGTATAAATGTAGTAAAAAGCACCAATGTCAAACCAAATACGCTGTCCAATAGCGGTTTTATATCCAATATCATAGCTGTTGACAGTTTCAGCATCAAGAATTTGTTTTTCGCCTGTCGAGGTAAACTGGGGAACTTTTGGACGATTTCCAATTCCATAGTTGGCAAAGAGAGCAGAATTTTCGTTTAATTCATATTTTAATCCAGCCCTATAAGTAATTACAAAGGTCTTTGTGTCGATTTCCTGATTGGAACTGGGTTTAAAAAATAAGTCAGGATAATTGCCGGAAAGTAATCCAAGTGTTGATGGGCTGCCTCCGGTCATTTGTGCATTGTTGGTCAATTTTATCCAGTCGTTAATAACCCTTAAACCGGCTATAATACTCAATTTGCAGGTAAGCCGGTAATTGATGTCAGCAAACCCCTGGAGCGTCTGATTGGTTGCATAATTATTGTCTTCTTCCTGATGATCAGTAGCTAAAGGCAGACCTCCCAGCGAACCCAGCTGAGGATCAAAAGGCAGGTTTGTTACAGGATAAGGCTGGCCATCCGGCGTGACTAAATAACCTGTGTTAAAGAATAAATTGAACATATTCTGTTCGTTGGAAGAAAACCAGTAAGTCTGGGTTGCTTTTTCACCAAAGTAGCTTCCTCCGATACTTCCGTTCAGGTTATTTGAAATTGAATAGTTATATCTTAGTTCCTGATAAAACTGTTTTGCTCCGTCGCTTTCGCTCATATCAATGGCAGGAGCTGCTGTTCCGTCCCCGTCCCAGCGCGTGTAAGTAGAAATTTTGCGGATAGAGCTAATTGAGGTCAGATAATTATTTTCATTAAAAGAATGTTTCATTTTCAATGTTGCATCAAAGATCTCCCTGTCGTTTGCAAGGTTCCTGCCTTGTTCAAGTGAGGTTACGTAATTGTATGGATTGGTGCTGCCTTCTGTGTTCGGATAGTTCATACTCATATAGCCAAGACCCGGATTATTATCTTTTTGATAGTTGAGTACGAAGTCGATATTATCATTAACTGTTGGCAGATAAGCAGCTGAAAATCTGCCGGCCCTTGTATTTCTTCCGCTTAAGTTACCACCAAAAGTATTTTTAATATAACCGTCCTGGTAATCATAAATTCCTGCCGCACGAATCAATAATTTGTCTTTGATAATGGGAATATTTATTGCACCATCAATTTCTTTTTGTTTAAAATTTCCGATACCTGCGGTAATATAACCATCAAAATTTTTGGAAGGTTTCTGGCTTATGTAATTTATCGCACCAATTTCAGAGCCTCTTCCAAAGAGCGTTCCCTGCGGACCTTTCAGGACGTCCACCTGCAGCATATCGAAAAGTTCCATTGCGGCTCCGTTCTGACGACTGATAGGAACATCATTATAAAAAACTGTAATTCTGGGAGGATCAGCCGGACTTACTTCATCACTGTTAATTCCGCGAATTACAAAGCTGGGACGATCTGTTCCCTGCATTCGAATCTGCAAGCCAGGGACAAATTCCGATAGTTTATCAAGTTCAGTGATGTTATTGTCTGTTATCATTTTGGAATCAATAACGCTCATTGTAATCGGAACATCTAAAATCTGCTGTGCCCTTTTCTGGGATGTCACTGTAACTCCTTCAAGACTAACAGCATTGTTCTCTAAAACAAGGTTCAGATAATTCTGACCCGGCTGAACATCAAAATCAACCGATACAGCTTTATAGCCGACGAATGAAGCCTGTACTTTTAATTTGCCTGTCGGGATCTGATCAAAAAGATATTCACCTGATTCATTTGAATTTACGCCATATTTTGTATCCACAATAATTATGCTTGCTCCCGGGAGTGCCTTTTGATCTGAATCAAGAATTTTTCCATGTAAGCTATTCTTCTGCACTTGTGCACTCAGAGGGAAGATAAACAGTAAAAAAATAAAAACTGATAAAATAAATTTCATAATGAAAACGATCTAAAATTGTTACTTAATAATACTGATTTTCTTAAATTCTCCTGAATATTGCAGCTTGTTTTAAATAAATTCAATGAATAGGAAATACGATCCGACAGCTATAAAAATAATTGCAACTATTCTGTTAAACCATTTCTGGAAGACCCTGATTCTATTATAGAAATTTCCAATACCTGAAACAGTGAAAGCCAATATATATGCGATAATGATAACAGGAAAACCAGAGGATAAAGAATACACAAGTGGCAAATAAAGACCAAAAACACTTGTAATTGTCAAAGGAATCAGCATACCGAAAAACAGGGCTGCATTATATGGACAAAAAGTTACAGCAAAAAAGAAACCCAGCAATGCTGCATTCAGTTTATTTGCCTTATACTGCCTGTTTTGAATTTTTTCATTAAGCTTTTTAAAAGAAGGTAATTTCACTTTTATGAGATCAAGCATTAAAATACCTATTAAAATCAGTAAAATGCTCACAATAATTTTACTGTTTGAAACAAGAATTTTTGAGAGACGAAATTTACTGACTCCGAAAAAGAGAATTAAACCTATAGCTGAATATCCGATTGCGTTTCCCAGGGCATAAAAAAGACCGTTGATAAATATCCGGCGCTTATGACTGATATCTTTGCTGATAAAAGCAATAGCCGTAATGTTTGTCGCTAACTGACAAGGACTTATCGCAGTTAAGAGTCCTAATATCACAGCATAAAAAAAAGGTGCTTTTGTATTGTCTAATAAATTTTGTAAAAATTCCATCCTACTTAAGATTTTTGTCTATTTCGGCTTTTAGTAATTCTTCAAATTTTGCCGGTTTCGCATCTGAATACCGAAGCGCGGAATTAGTGAAATCTGTTTTTGTACCATCTGATTTTATAATCAGAAGAGATAAATAACTAATCTGATATTTTTCGAGAAGAGATTTATTTGCTTTGTCATCCATATCGAATGATTTAAATTGTATTGTTCCGCTGTCCAACAGAGTTTTATAGTTTTCATCGAGCACTTTTTTTGTATCATTTTCTATTGCAATGCAAGCAGGACAACGTTCTGCGGAGTGAAAAAACAAAACTTCAACTTTTACTTTTGAATTTGACAGCAGCTGATTTGTCGGTGTTTGTTTGCAAGACCCCAAAAAAACACCAAATATAACAGCTACTAAAAGAACCAGAAACTTTTTCATCATATAAAAATTTAAGAATTCCATATTTAATATTATTCTGCTATTCATTGATTACTTCTTCGATTAAAGATTTGATTTCTGATTCGGAAGGCACCCTGCCACTCACGGCAACTTTTTCGTTTATAACCAGTGCAGGAGTTGATAATATATGATAATTCATAATTTGCATAATGTCTCCAACTTTCACTATCTCAGCGTTAAAGTGATTTTCTCTGACTACTTTTAATATGAGTTTTTCCAGGGTGTCGCATTTGGAGCAACCTGCACCAAGTATTTTTATATTGATTCTCATGTAATTACAATTTGAACACCAGATTATGTATGTGGTCTTTATAGTCTTCCAAATGAGTCCTTTTTCATTCGTTTGTACAACAGGTCAATCAGTCAGAAAGAACAGTGCGGCAATTATATAACCATTGATTCCTGCAATTGTTCTATATAATTGCCGGCAAAGTTCTATAAATAAAAATATATTTATATCATTTTGCAATTTTTACACACATTAATTTGCTTTGATCCCTGAGAAGCAGCCTGCCATCAGAAAGCGCCAAAGGACTCCAGTTCTGGCCTTCTCCAAGCATCTCAGCAGAAGCCAAAGGCTTGAATCCTGAAGGATCCGGCTGTATGAGATACAGCGTTTTTCGGCCATCAGTTGCCAGTATCAGACCGTCGGCAAGGATCATGCTTCCTTTATCGAACAGAGGTGAACGCATTGTTTTCCACATAACCTTGCCGTCCATACTCATACAGCTGAGACCATCGCGTTTGCTGTTTGTCGAGAACTGGGCATAGAAATACCCGTTATACAATACAGGAGGTTTGGCATGATCACCGAATTCATTGTGTTTATAAAGCTCTGTGACACTATAACTCCCGTCAGGTTTCTTATCAACCTTTATCATTACCACACCATGTTCATAGCCCCCAACAACAATAATTTTTCCTTCGCCGGCATCAAGGGCCGGAGCTACCTGAATCAGTTCTTTTCAGTCCATTGATCTGAAAATGTTATATAACAGGTCTTATAAGAAGTCATGCCGGCTACAAAAAAATCCGGCTAAATTTTTAAGATTAAGCTAAATCTACTTTGCTGCTTTGACACACATTTACCGGCTTTGATCTCGTTTTAACAGCTTACTCTCTGCATGGGTGAGAGGTGCCCGGTTCTGTGTTGAACCACCAACTTATCACGAACAAATATAAAGAAGCATTATAATTCAGAATACAATTCTGTCATGTTAATAATATTTAATAAATATATCTATTTTATATCATTTATTTACATAAGATATTTATTTACTTAATTAAATTATTATTTATGTCATTAAATATATCAATTTGAATTTTAATTATCAATTTTTTATTAGCTTTGCAATCTTAGTTACTGAAAAATATTAACGAACAAATTATATTATTTTTATTATATGTGTGGAATTGTAGGCGTTTTTGATCTGAAAGTCAATCATATGGAGTTAAGGGCAACTGTCCTTAAAATGTCAAAAAAGGTGAGGCACCGTGGACCGGACTGGTCCGGAATATTTTATTGTGAAAAGGCAATACTTGCTCATGAGAGGTTATCGATTGTTGACCCCCAGTCGGGAAAACAGCCTCTGTACAGCAAAGATGGAAATCTGATACTGGCGGTAAACGGTGAAATATACAATCATCAGGAAATAAGAAAGCGTTATGAAAAAACCTGGGAGTTTCAGACTCACTCGGATTGTGAGGTGATACTTCCCCTATACCAGGATAAAGGGCCTGCTTTCATTGAAGAGTTAAACGGGATTATGCGGCTGGCTCGCGCAAATGGCGTCAACTGGGGGATCGGCCACGGGCACGTCGACTTCGCCGGCTCCTCGGTCGTGCACATGCAGGGAGGCGTGATCGCGCTCATCTTCTGCTGGCTGATCGGTCCGCGCCACGGAAAATACGACGCAAGGGCAAGATCGTGAATCCGATCGTGCCGCACAGCATACCGCTGGTCATGCTCGGCACGTTCATCCTGGCCTTCGGCTGGTTCGGCTTCAACCCGGGCTCCGCCTGGCCGCGACCGACCTGCGCATCGCCGTCGTGGCGGTCAACACCATGCTTGCCTCCGCCACGGGAGCCCTCGGCGCCACTCTCTGGATGTGGTGGTTCAAGACCAAGAAGCCCGACCCTTCGATGATGTGCAACGGAATGCTGGCCGGCCTTGTCGCCATCACCTGCCCCTGCGCCTTTGTCAGCGCGTTCGGCGCGTCGGCGCTCGGGCTGGTCGCCGGCGTACTGGTGGTCGAGTCGGTCTTCTTCTTCGACAGGATCGGAATCGACGACTGCGTCGGCGCGATCTCGGTCCACGGGGTCAACGGAGCCTGGGGCTGCCTCTCGCTCGGACTGTTCGCCGACGGCACCTACGGCGACGGCTGGAACGGCGTCCCCGGCAATGTGACGGGTCTTTTCTACGGCGGCGGCCTTGGCCAGTTCTGGGCCGAACTGATCGGCGTGACGACCTGCTTCGTCACGCTTTCCATCCTCTCGCTCATCGTCTACAAGATCGCCGAGGTCCTGGTTGGCAACCGGTGTCCAAGGAAGTTGAGATCGAGGTCTCGATATTCCCGAGATGGGCGTACCGGGTTATACCGGCTTCGTCATGGACAAGGCGTCCGAGACTCCGGCTCGCCTAGACTGGACGTTTGCCGTGTCTCGCGCAATGCATCGGCTGCGCGCCCCCGGGGGGCGCGCAGCCACGCCCCTGCATCCAAGGATCCGAACCATAATCCCACATGGAAAATTCACCTGATAGACATCTTGCGATCTTCCGCCGGCCCTTTTCGCCGGCGGTGGTCATCGGCGCTCTCTTTTGGGGCCATTCAGGACGCGGCCCGGCGGCGTCACGAGAAGCTTCAGCTGCGACGGCAGGCTCAACAACGCATGGTCCATCGTGCCCGGCTCGGGCGCGCGGGTGGCCTACCTGTTGTGGCGCTTGTCTTGATCCAGGTCCTCTGCCCCCTGCTGTTTGTTGCCGGAACCCAGTGGTGGGTTTCCGGCGGCTTGGTGGCCGGGTACGGCTGGTCGCTGTTTCAAAAGGTGATGCACCTGCGCAAAGTAAACCGGATATGATAGCCTGTCCGCGATTGGCTCATTCTCGCCCTCTTCTTCGACGATTCGGTCGACGAACCCAGACGGCGGCCATTAACGTGAAACCCCCGATTTACGTCGATCGTAGGCGACCTCCGCGCCCGTCCGTCGGACGGCGTTCGCCTGGCCCACCAATTACCATGATCATTCTGGCGCCGCTCTTATCCACCCATCGGTCCTCTTTGCTTCATTGCGTCGCCTGTGCGTGCGCGCGCGCCGCCGAAGGCGGCGGCGCTCCGCAGCCATTTCCCCAGCCCCTGTGAAGCTACCCAGCGATCAACCCCGCCAGCCTGACTCAGACCCTCGGGATCGGGTCCACGCCGATCCATTCAACCTAGTATTCACTATAATCTTTGCCGCCGCGATCCTGCACACCTTTCTGACGTTTAAGATCAGGAAGTGGGCCCGCGCGGTTCAAGCAAGACACGCCGCGGGCGCCCGGCCGGTCGTGTTCGATGATGATGGCGAAGAAATCCCGGAGGTGAGTTTCTGGGGTTAGGTTCTTCATCTGCTCAGCGAAGTCGAGGCGGTGTTTGGCGTCTGGGCGGTCGTTCTGATGGCTGCGATAAGCGTCCACCGCAGGGGATGGGGCACGGCGGTGGATTATGTCGGACGCGGAGTGGATTTCACGGAGCCGCTTTTTGTCGTGGTGATCATGGCGCTGGCCTCGACCCGGCCGATCTTGCGGTTTGCCGAGCAGGGGCTTTATCTGTTTGCCACACTGGGCGGCAATACCATCGCGGCCTCGTGGCTCTTCATCCTGATCATCGGCCCCTTGCTCAGCTCGCTGATCACCCAGCCGGGAGCCATGACCATATCCGCCCTGATGCTGGCGCGGCAGTTCTACCATTACAAACCTCTTCCCGCTTTAGCTATGCCACCCTTGGACTTGCCTTTCGTAAACGTGTCCGTTGGGGCACCCTCATCTCAAACTTTGCGGCGCCGCCCCTGCTGATGGCCGCGGGTCCATGGCACTGGAGCACAGCCTATATTCTCGCCATTTCGGATGGAAGGCGACGGCGGGCATCGTCGCATCCACGCTGGTCTATTACGCGGTGTTCCGGGGAACTGAGGACATGGAAAGGATCCGCATGGAGAAGGATAGATTCAGAGACGCAGGGCGGCGGAGCCTACATTCCCCTGTGGCTCATCGGGGCGCAGATCGCCTTCATGGCGTTTGTCGTGCTCGTCTCGCACAGCGCGTCGCTTTTCATCGGAGGCTTTCTGTTCTTTTTGGCGTTTGCCCAGGCCACGGCCCACTATCAGAAGAAACTCGATCTCAGGCCGCCGCTTCTCGTCGGTTTCTTTCTTGCGGGCCTGGTCATTCACGGCGGGCTGCAGGCTTGGTGGATCGAAACCCGTCCCCAAGAGCCTCGGCCGGGTCCCCCTGTTTGTCTGGTTGCTCACGATTCTGACCAGCTTCAATGACAACGCGGCAATCACATATCTCGCGACGCTTGCTCCCGGATTCACGGACGCGTTGAAGCATGCGGTGGTGGCCGGTGCGGTCACCGGCGGCGGCCTGACGGTCATTGCCAATGCGCCCAATCCCGCCGGGCAGGCCATCCTTCAGAAGTACTTTGCCAACGGGGTTTCCGCGCTCTCGCTGTTTGTGTCGGCCCTTGTTCCGACCCTCATCATGGCGGCCGCCTTCATGCTGTTATAGCGCCTTCAACCGGCTCAGGGTTGCTTACGAATCGGTACCCAACGCCGGATTCGGTCTGGAAATGGCCCATGGACCCCGCCCCATCGCCCAGTTTCTTGCGCAGTCGCAAGATGTAGACCCGCAGGTAGTGGGTGTAGTCCGTCGCCAGCGGGCCCCACAGTTCGTTGAGGATAAAGCGGTGGGTCAGGACCTTGTCGTGATTCACGACCAGCAGTTGCAGCAGTTTATACTCCAGACTGGTCAACCTGACCAAGCGTCCGTCGCAGAGCACCCGGCTGCGGACGAAATCGACCTGGATCGGTCAAAGCAAAAATGGTTGTCGGCCTCCGGAGGACGGTGAACCCGGCGCAAAAGCGCGCGACGCGGGCGAGCAATTCTCCGCTC
>CAVVGP010000168.1:0-6147 GCA_963747625.1 uncultured Bacteroidales bacterium
TGTTGCTTCATCTCTGTCTTCGGGGGAACCTTTGTTGCAAGAACAAAGGAATCACGCGGAGCGTCTTTAAAAATATCTCCCAGCATCTCTTCGTTCTTTCCGTGCTGATATCCATGAGCCGTATCAAACAGCACAATCCCCTCCTTGAGCGCGGCACTTACCAGTGCCGGACTATCGGAACGCATGACACCAAAACTCACAATAGGAAGCACCAATCCGGTTTTTCCCAGCGTCCGCTTGATCATTGGTTTATCATCCTTCTTCTCATCGCGGCTGGCCGCAAAGCCGCGACTCGCGAACGATGCAGTCGCGAGCAATGCAACCCCCGCGCTGCCCAGAACTGATTTCCGTAAAAAATCTCTTCTCTCAAGATCATTCGCATCCACAAGCATTCTCCTCAAGTTGGTGTTTCTATTTCACTGGATAATAAATAAAATGTCGGCAAGAAAGCTACTTTTTCCGCGGGGCGAATGGTACTTCAATCGGTGTGTCAAATGAAATTCCTGAGCGCATCCACATCGAAGCCGTCGCCGATGGAACACATCCTGCGAAGAATTATTCCTCCTCTGCGATTGTTCCTGTGCATAAAATCGGTTCATTGTGTTTCCCCCGAAAAAAGAGTAACTTTTTGCGTTCATTGAGCCGGGCCATGTGACGGCACGATCCGGAGAACATTGAGTGTATTCAATAATCTTTCTATGAAAAAGTTAGTTATACTATTTCCCTACTGAGATTCTCTCATGCCCATTACCTCCCAGACTGGCCCAGCAGCTTATCCTGTTCCTGACAAGAACATATTCTCAGGTTACCAGGCCAGATTCAGCATACTATGATACTACTGAATATGTTCCCGTTTTTTACAAAGGTGCACTCGACTATAACCTTATGATTGCTGCATCTAAAGGGTATACTGAGGAAATTGACCGGCTTGTGAATCTGGGTGCCGACATATTTTCTGAGACATCAGAAGGTGTAATCCCGCTTATTTTTGCTGTTTCAGGAAACCATACTGAAGCGGCAGAAAAACTTATTGACTATGGTTCAGATGTAAATAAAGTGACTATAAGAGGTGTAAATCCTCTTATTATAGCTGTAAAAAATCAGAATATTGAGATTGCAGAGGCCCTTATCCGTGCCGGAGCAGATATTGATTTTACTGACAAATATGATGCGACTGCATTACATTATGCTGCTGTTTATGACTACTTTCAGATTGTCGACATGCTGCTTTATTATGATGCATCTATTGATAAGAAAACAGAAGATGGATCTACACCTCTCCTGGCCTCAATATGGTCAGGAAATGCGGATATTGCTGATCTGTTGATTCAGCATGGAGCAGATATTGAGGCAAGAGATAAGGAAGGTTTTACTCCGTTTCTGATGGCTGCCTTTAACGGCGATACTTTGATAATGCAACTTCTTTATAAAAAAGGTGTAAACATCTATGAAACAAATACTTCAAATCACAATGCACTTTCACTTACTATAATTGCAGATCAGATTGACGCAACAAAATATCTCCTGAAAATCGGAGACCAGTGGGCAAATCAGGGAAGTCATGCTTTGAATCCTTATAATGTTGCTTTGACGTACCGAAGAAAAGATATGATAACAATCCTCGAAGAAAATAAAATTCCCGGGAAAATTAAATATGATATAGACCAGGTGGATATTATGGTTTCCTCAAGGTTTACTATCCACGATATATACACAGGAACAAGTTTTTCATTCAAAGAACCATATCTGAACGGAGGTTTTATAACAGGTTTTGATACTAAATTATGGTATACACGGGTACTGCTTAAACAATCTGAAAATGTGTATTACCAATATCTCAATAAAGGTTCTGTATTTTATGCAGGTCTTTTCAAAAACTTTGCTCTGACAAATTATCCTTACAGAGGGAATCTTGAATTTTCAACATCCCTCTCAGCAGGATATTCCTTTGGAAATCAACTAAAAGGGACGCTTTATGCTCCTCAAAACAGATATTTGTTAATCCCTGCGTTGGCGTTAAAATGGACGAAGAAAAATCTGTCATTCTCCATGGCTGCCAGTTATATGAAGTCAGACTTTTATGATATAGGTCCTGTATGGTTAAGATTTGGTGTTTCGTATAATCTGTTTTTCAATAATGTAAGAATAAAGGCTAAAATTTTAAAGTGGTATTAATAAATTTTATGAAACCAATCTTCCCGGACCTTGTCAGCATTAACTCTGAAAAAGATCCAATTTCAATGATATATGGCTCAAAAAACCATTAAAATGAAATTACAAACCGATGAAAAGTAAAATTAAAATATTCCTTACGATTGCAACTTTTTTATTCTTTTCCTGCGAAGATCAGAATATTTTTGTCAAATGCTCTGACTGCACGGCTGATGAACCATTGAGCACAAATCTGGAAATCAAGTTAAGTCTGAATCAGTTAGGGACATCTACTTTAATTAATGTGTATGAAGGGAACATTGAAGATAGTGTCTTATACAGCTCCTATCAAATAACCGGGTCGACTACGACAGCATCTGTAACCTTGAATAAAATGTATACCGTTACCGCTACATATTACATATCAGGCAATTATTATATTGCTGTCGATTCAGCTACACCAAGAGTGAAGTATGATAAGTCGAAGTGTGACAATCCCTGCTATTATGTATATGACAAGGACATTGATCTCAGGTTGAAATACACTAAATAGATAAACTGGCAAAAAGCAAAACAAGAGCAGGCTTTACAGACTTTTTGTAATAAATTATCAATTCGCTTTCTGGTTATCCATCTTTTGTTATATTTTTGACCACATTCAAAATTCTATAAATGAAAAAGAGTTTTTTTATTTTATTTCTGATTCCGCTTGTAATATCATGTAATCGTAATAAATCAGGAGCAGGAAATTCGGCCACTTTAAAGATTAAGAAAGAGGCTTTGGCGATTGCATGTGATTATGTTAACGGGAAAATGAAAGATCTGAAGAAAACTGTTGACTCTGACGGAATAATTACTTATGGTGTAAATCAATCATATTACGTTATTAACCCGGCAAATATTTCTGTCGGATTTATTGATGACGATAATACTGAGGATGCAATTGTTTCAATCGATTATTTTCATGGTCAGTATCATGTTGTGACGGAGCATTTGATTCTGACAAGTCCAAATGGCAAACTAATGCTGAACAGGACACTTGAATCCGATATGAAGGTACTGGGAATTAAAGACAGGGTAATTACTGTGGAAATCTACACGAAATCACGCAATGGTCCTTTGGCTAACTGTTCCCAATGCAAGGAAGTAGTAAAATACCGGTTTAAAGAGGGTAATCTCATAAAAACAGAATAGAACAGGAATATTACCTGTTTTGAACTAATTTCCCATTGCTCAAATCAATCTGACTTTGCGGTATCGGATAAGTCACATCTTCGGGTCCGACAACAGCATTCCCGTACATAATATTTCCCCATGGCATTGTTTTCTCATATGAAAGAACTCTGTTAAGTTCATCGACAGTTATTCCCCACCTGTTCAGGTCAAACCATCTATGTCCTTCCATTCCCAGTTCCAGTTTCCTTTCCATTCTCAGTGCTTTCGTGGCATAGGTCTGATCGGGGAAAGAAGGATAAGGTTTTATTTCATATGTGGCAGCAGGAGTTATCCCGTCTGATTCCTTGACAAATCCTTCAGGATTGGCTGCCCTCTCCCGAACAAGATTTATGTTGATAAGCGCATCTGACAAATCACCTGTTTCAATCTGGCATTCAGCCGTCAGTAACAACAGATCAGCGAACCTTATCATTCTGTATCCATTTGCTGTAAATCCTGATGTCCAGTTGCCAACTTCTGTGTATTTCCCCTCATCGGATTTTTTATAAACCTGTTTTTTCGGGCTATAAGGTCCTGCATAAGATTGATCACGGACCCGTCTGAACCAGTGTGAACTCCCCAATCCCAGTATGGTATTCCTCTCCTTCCAACTGTCCAGTCAAGCCTCGGATCAACAGGTTTTGAATTGTCTTCTGTCCAGACTAGCATCCAGCATGAAGGCGTCGTAATTGGATCATTTCCTTTATTATTAATTTTTAAAGACACAAAAGCCAGGTCAGTAAAAGGTTGAGCAGGATTATATGCAGTGCATGCCTGATTAATGTCATAAGTTTCTAAAGAATCCCAAACGCTACCACCTGGGATACCCTCGTCACGTAGATTATGATTTGCCGGCAAATCATAACTGAAATCCAACATTGGAAGGCCATTTGCATCCACCACAAAAGAATTTACAAATTCCTGCGTTGGCTGAAAAAAATATGCAGCAGCCACCAGGAGAGCCACCCGGCTTGTTTGGAAAATTCAATACCTCACCGTAATCATCTATTCCTCCTGATCCATCATTAACTGAAGTCTGCACTGTATAAACAGATTCAATGTCATTACGGTTTACAATATCAAAGATCTCACCGTATGTCGGAGCCAGTCCTATAGGAGAACCATCAGGTTTGGTGCCGTTCCTGGCATCTTTAAGCAGTTTAAGCGCTCCAGCATAGTCGTGATTCATTTGCATAAGTGCTTCGGCGAGGAGCACTCTGGATACTGTTCCGTTGAACCTGCCAATTTGCCCCATATTATCCAGTAATGAAGTTCCCTCTGTCAGATCATCAATAATTTTTGACCTGATATCCATTCTGTTAGAGACAGTATCAGGATCAGTATTTTCGTCTACATATGGCACTTTACCCCACATTCTCCATGCTTCAAAATGGTACCAGCCCCGCAAAGTCTTTGCCTGCCTGAAATAAGAATCAGCATTGGCCTGAGATATTGTTCCCTGAGTCAGCGCCTGGTTTATTACCACAATGGTACTATTGCACCGGGCTATAGCTTCATAAACCTCTTCCCACTTAATATTCAGGAATGAATGTGTTGATGTTTCGGAAAAAGTCTGGATCTGGCCAATATCACTTTCGTCCTCGGCATCTGAGCCCGTATTAGCCTCCAGCCCACGCACAGACCCATACAGCCAGTTTGATGAAGCCGATTCCCAACCTCCGATTTCAGCTGACACACCGTCGAGCATGGAATAGGCTCCGACTAACAGAGAGTTTATTCCTTCATCTGATGCAAGTGTGAATTTGTCAAGTTCTCCATTTGGCTTTACATCAAGAAAACTTTTCCTGCACGAACTAAATATTCCTGAACCAACAACGATTAGAAGTAATAGAATATAATTGACTTTCATATCAAAACTATTCTGAACAACTTTCCTGAAAAAACATTATTTTATCAGGTTTATTAAAGTTACAAAATATTTTCGATTTTATTTCCATAATTTATTTTGTTCAAATACTCCAACTTTTTTACGGTTGAAACCTGCTACTACCAACGAAGTATCGCCCTTTAATATAGCAATGACTCAACCATACCCTGTAATAAAATACCACTTTGAGAAGGAGTCATCACATCAAAGGATGGTTTTCCCTTTTCCTGCTTCTCTCCCTTATTCATCAGAACAATTCCCTTATTTGCATCATAATAACCGGTAGCAACATCATAAGAATAATCATTGCCACCAATAAGAACATCAGGATAACCATCGCCATTAAAATCCTGTACTATCATTTTCCTGATCGGAGAAACCTGCAAATCAAAAGGTAATTTCTCCCACCTGAACTTACCTTTATCGTTCCACAAAATATAACTGGACGTGGTATTGACATACAGCTTAAATTTCAACTTTTTCAGGAGATTTTCATCCAGGATATCACCTATAGTGGCGTAACTAAAAGTGGCGTAATCTTTGAATTTTCTTTGAAAAAAGCTTGATTGCGACCAGAGTTCATCGAGATAGCTGATCGGATATTCTTTCATATATCCCTGAGGATCTGGCCAGTATGCCGTCCTGATAGGATCTAGTGTACCATCACCATCGAGATCGATTGCATATAAATTTAATGGATATTTATCACTCACCTGAAACCGGTTATTATCACCTATATTTCCGACAATATAGTCGGTATACCCGTCTTTATTAAAATCTCCTGCCGCCAGCGAATACCATATGCCATGCTTTTCTTCCAGCTCAGGTATATTTTGAGGAACAAGTTCTTTCCCTTTTATATTCTTTAAAAGTACAAGTGAATTATATTCACG
>CAVVGP010000169.1:0-7825 GCA_963747625.1 uncultured Bacteroidales bacterium
AGCATTACAGTTTTTTCATAATGGTATGAATATGCCTTATCCTCAAGATCATGAATAAACATCACCTGATCTGGTTTCTTTTTAAATGTCCATTTCCCGGAATTTAACAGCTGGTATACCCGGCTGAAGGTATACGGTTGATCATCCTGCTTGTAAACCACTCCTACTCCTATTTTAACAAAGCTGCCTCCTGGTTTTATCTCCTGATAGTCCAAGGGCGTAAATTCCTCAACAGGCCCCATGATAACATCGTGTATTTCGGGACTATATTTAGTAAACCACTGGCCAAAGTAGTTATGACCATTATACTCTAGACTTGGCATAATTCCTGACCGGTCAAACCGGGTTCCCTGATAATAGCCTTTGCTTGCATCGGGAAGAAGGAATGTGGCATGAATCAGCCCGTTGCTGATCTCAGTCTGTGGAAATTTATTGAATGGCATGGCAATAAGTATTAGTCCTGACAATATATAATATATCTTTTTCATATCCTAAGGTTTAATTATCAATAATAGTCAAAAACTGAGACCGAATGTAAATACCCGGCAAATATTCATGGCAAAATTGCATTTAATTATTAAAGATTTACTCTTTACTCCAGAAATAGGCATTTCATGACAGTAAAAAACACCAGGACCTTCAATTGTTTATCCCTGCAATTTTATAAATTTGTATATACGCCAATATACGGATGAATCGATTCGCCGAGGTATAATTTAACCTAACCATGCTCATTATGAATAAGTTAACAAGAAGACAATTCCTTGGGAAAAGTGCCCTTGGTATAGGATCAGTTTTTGTTGCATCACAAATTCCCCTTAACCTTGATGCCAAGTCATTTCCTTTGCCTGTTAAAATGCCAGTCGGATTTCAGGTATGGCCGGTCAGGGAAATGCTTGTTAAAGATTTTCACGGAACGTTAAAAATGGTTGCCGGCATGGGATATCAGACTGTTGAAATGTGCTCTCCTCCCGGATATGAAAGTTCAGGTTTTGGCCCCCTGATGAAACTTAAACCCAAAGAAATGAAGCAGATCATTAATGATGCCGGATTGATCTGCCAGAGTTGTCATTATGGAATGGATGAACTCAGACAACATATTGATGAAAGGATTGAATTTGCAAAGGAATCAGGTCAGACACAAATGATCCTCTCCAGTTTCGGATTGCCAAAACAGGCAACAATCAGTGATTGGCTTAAAGCAGCTGATGAACTGAATATGATGGGATTAAAAACCAAAAAATCAGGTCTCCAGATGGGTTATCACAATCATAATATGGAATTTGAGAAAATCGGCGACGCACTGATTTATGATGCTTTAATGAGCCAACTCGATCCTGCATATGTAAAAATGCAATTCCAGGTTGCAGTGATAAGACTCGGATATAAAGCATCAACATACTTTACAAAATACCCTGGAAGATTTATTTCTGCTCATCTTGCTGATTGGTCATCTTCAGAAAAGAAGGAAGTCCCCATCGGGAAAGGCATCGTTGACTGGAAGGATTTTTTTGCTACGCTAAAAACCGGAGGGGTAAAAAATATCTTTGTGGAAATGGGTCTCGAAACTTTTAAAGAAAGCGCAGATTACATTCATAGTCTTTAATTATTTAAGACTCAAGACCAATGTTAAATTATTTTTAAAATTATTAATCAATTAAGAAAATGGCTATCTCAAAAAAAATCAATCGTCGTGATTTCCTGGGATCAGCAGCTGCTGCTTCGCTGGCTATTACGGTTGTGCCAAGACATGTTCTCGGGGGACGGGGCTATATTCCGCCCAGCGAAAAAATTACTCTTGGATATATCGGCTGCGGAACCCAGGGATTAAGAGAGATGACAGCATTAATTTCAAATCCTGCATTGCAGATAGTTGCGGTCTGTGATCCTAATAAATTCAGCACAAATTATATCGATTGGTCTTTAAATGACGTAAGGAACAGTATCCGTAAAGCTTTGGGCGATAATTCGTGGGGAGAAAATATTAAAGGGATACCTGGAGGAAGAGATATCGGTCAGGAATTTGTTCAGAAATATTATGGGAAATCTAAAGATTCGGGGTCATACAAAGGATGTGCATCTTATGAGGATTTCAGGGAGTTACTTGAAAAAGAAAAAGATATCGATGCAATAAAGATAATGACTCCTGATCATTTACACGGTACTGTGGCAATTGCTTCCATGAAAAAAGGAAAACATGTGGTTACGCATAAACCAATTGCCAACAGGATATATGAAGCCAGGCTTGCAATAGATACAGCAAAAAAGACAGGGCTCAGCACACATCTGCTTGCATGGAGCAACAGGCCTGACTATGATTTAATCAAGACCTGGATAAGCAATGGATCAATTGGCAAACTAAAGGAAATACATAACTGGTCTAACAGGCCAATGTGGCCTCAATGGCAGGTTAACCCAACAGATACTCCTCCCATACCCAGTGGTTTTAACTGGGAATTATGGCTGGGACCGGTTCCTGACAGGCCATATAATCCAAATTATACTAACGCAGTTTTCAGAGGCTGGTACGACTTTGGTGCCGGAAGTATAGCTGATATGGGGCATTACAGTCTGTTCCCTCTGTTCCGGACCCTGGGGATCAGTTCTCCTGCCTACAGTGCTGAAGCATATGGAACCACAACATGTGGTTTCCAGGGAAATGTTGCTGTAAGTATTAAGAATGAAGTTGCATTTCCTCTTTCTTGCATAATAAGATTTAAATTTAACGCACAGTCTGAATTGCCTCCATTTGATCTTATCTGGTACGACGGAGGCATGAAACCTATCACTCCCGAAGAGTATGTTTCTTCAGGAAAATCGCTTGAACGCGAAGGAATGATGTTCGTTGGTGAAAAAGGTAAGATAATCGCCGGATTCAGAGGTGAAAACCCTGAATTATATATAGAAACGAAGAACAGAACTCCACAGCGAACTCCACCGGAAAGATCCGGAGAAGATCCAAATAATATCTGGATAAACTCATTTAAAAACAAAACCCAGTCACCCGGAAGCTTTATTTATACAGGACCTGTCACTGAAACCATACTGCTCGGAGGAGTAGCATTGCGTGCCGGAAAAAGGGTGGAATACGATACCAATGACATGAAGATCACAAACGTTCCCGAAGCAAATAAATACCTTTTAAGAGAATACAGAAAAGGCTGGGAGCTTTAATAAAACAGAGGCTGTCCTCCAGGACAGCCTCTGAAATTTTTAATAACTATTCAGCCATTTTTTACTTTGTTGGAGATGGGGTAGTAGTTGTTGTTTTTGGGGCTGTTTTTGATGCTGGCTTAACTGTGCCTGATTTAGCTTCCATTTTTTTCAGGAATTTACCGTTGTTGTCATAGCAAAGGGTTTCCTGGGTGGTTCCTTTTACAACTACAACATCGAATGTTACAACATTCTTTTCAACAACTTTGGTAGCATTTTTAATTGTAAAACCGACATAGTTTTTAGCAATGTGGTCAGTAATAGATTTCTGAAGGTCTGCAACCTTGACAGGAGTGTGCTGTGCATTAACCACAATTGCACCCATCATCAGTACCATAACAAATAATAATTTTTTCATATCTTATAAATTAATTGGTTTGAATGCCCAAAAATATTCAGGAATTCTGAAGAGGTTCTGAAGTTTGAAACTTTAACAATAATTTAATAGACATTATTGGAATACCCTCTATAAATTGCTTTTAGTCGTGTACTGTAGTTTTATTTCATGAACAGCATCACTACAGGTATAAGAAATATTCATGTCATAACTTTCGGTGATCTCTTTTACGATAGATAAACCCAAACCTACAGATCTGGAATTGCTGCTGTTTTTATGAAATCGCCTGAAAAGATCTTCAGGATTTATAGTGAGTGGTAAACCTGAATTAGTCAAAATCAGTAACTGATTATCAATATGACATTTAATGAATCCACTGTCGATGTTAAACCTTACTGCATTACTGAGCAGATTTGAAATCATGACTTCTGCAAGTACTTCATTCATTTCAACCATGGCTTCATCTCTTGCATCCAATTCAACCGAAATTCTCTTTAACTGCATGATTTCGCTGTAATTATCAAAGCTGTTCTCAATTATTTGCTTTAGAGAGATAATCTTTTTTTCATGAAAAACCTTATTTTCAATTTTAGAAATAAGAAGTAATCCCTGGTTAAGTTTAAATAATCTTGTCGTGGATTCATTTATTGATTTAATGAGACTAAGGCTATCCTTATTGAGATTCTTTTGCTGCATAAGCAAATCGGTTTTTGACCTAATTACTGCAAGTGGAGTTTGTATCTCATGAGAAGCATTTTCACCGAACTCCTTAAGGTTTAGATAATCATCTCTCATCTTCCTTGTCATATTATCAAAGACCTTATTCAGCTGGATAAATTCATCTATATCAGTTTTAGGCAAATCCAGGGGCTTGTCAGATTGAATATCAAATCGGCTGGCTTTATCAACTGATACATTAAATGGCTTCCATAGTCTTCTTGCAATAAGATAGTTGAAAAGAATTGAAATTACGAGCAATGAGAATAATAAAAAGAACCTGTACAGGCTAATATCTTTAAGTAATTCCTGCTCTTTGTCCAGGGTCTGCAGAATAGTTATTATATAACCCTTGTTCGAAACAGTATTACCTGAGAAATAGAGGTATCTGAAAGATGAAAAAGAGTCTGATTTGGAGTCATATATGTCAGTATCCTTAATCGACTGTAAAGGATGAATCGAATTGTTCAATAATTTGACTTCAATCTGGTGACCAAGAGAAGCTTCAAAATCAGGAATGTCATCTGTCTTTTCGACCTGATCCTGAATAATTGTTTTTTCAGTGATCATGCTCTCGTCGATCTGTTTGTAGATGACTCTCTTTATGGTCAGATATAAAAATGCTCCTCCGGCAATTAATGCTATGATGGAAAGAATTAAAAAATAGTAGGTGCTTTTAGTCAGTAATTTCAACTGTCGATAAATTTATATCCAAAACCATAAATACATTTTATATAATTTCTGCCCTCAGCTGCGATAATTTTTTTTCGCAGGTTTTTGACATGAG
This sequence comes from uncultured Bacteroidales bacterium, assembly GCA_963747625.1. Lineage (GTDB taxonomy): Bacteria > Bacteroidota > Bacteroidia > Bacteroidales > VadinHA17 > LD21. The sequence continues at coordinate 5,055 of CAVVGP010000169.1, forward strand.
TATATACAAAGTCGAAAGAATCTGTAAGTATGACATTGTCGCCCCACAGATGTTCAACTATCGATTCCTTGGTTATTATCCTGTTCCTGTTCGCCATAAAAAACAGTAAAAGATCATACTCTTTCTTTGTAAGAATCAATAACTTATCATTAATGTAAACCTGACTATCATCGGTATTTATCCTTATCTCATTAAATGTGATTTCATTCAGGCCGAGAAAGTTGTTTCTTCGGTGAATCGAATTGATGCGAGCACTAAGTTCTGCAAAATGAAATGGTTTAGTAAGATAATCATCTGCTCCTATTTTTAATCCCAGTACTTTATCATCCAGTGAGCTTTTCGCAGAAAGGATAAGTATGCCTCCTGTGAGTTTCTTAGACTTCATCTCCCTGATTAAATCCAGCCCTGTGCCATCGGGAAGACCGATATCAAGAATAATGCAATCATATTTATTTACGCCTGCTTTTTGGACAGCATCGTTCAAAGTCAGCGCTATCTCACATATATGACCTTCCATTTTAAGGTAGTCATTGATGGAACGGCTTAACGATTTGTCATCTTCAACTATGAGTAGTTTCACATCAAAAGAGTAAAATGCAAAAATACAATATCAGAAATTAAAAAAGAGGGGTAATCCATTTTTTTAATAGAATTAAACCCCTCCTTTTTTTTAAAGCAGTTCTAGACTATTTTTTAATAGGCTGCAGATTATTATCCATGGATTTAATAAAAATATAAATTTGTCATGAGCCTCATTAGAAGAGGCATTTATCTCCCATCCATATTTCCCCGTTCCGCTTTTTTATTCTTACTTCTGTATGAAAAGCACCATCAGACTTTCTTCAATGCCTCCAGTACCCTTTCCGGTGTAAATGGCATGGTAAATAATCTTGCCCCTGTTGCATCAAAAATAGCATTTGCAATTACAGCACCGACTCCGATAATAGATGGTTCTCCTCCTCCCCTGAGGGGGTTGGTTCATCCTGGGGAGAATTACAGTGTCTATCTTAGGTAGCCATGAGAATTTGGGAATAGTATATGTGTCAAATCCCCTGTCTTTTATATTGCCTCCTTCAAAAAATATTTCTTCGGAGAATGTATATCCGAGCCCCATCGTGAGACACCCTTCCATCTGAATTGTGGCTCCTTCAGGGTTGACACATAAACCCATATCCTGGGCACATGCTATTCTTACAACCTGGACTTTACCAGTATTCTTATCAACTTTTACTTCAGCCATATGAGCAACCCATGCTCCAGCATCTGCACCGCAAGCTATTCCTATACCTCTCCCTCCCTGTGTTTTCCCTGCAACGTATCCGAATTTATCTGCGACCGCTTTCAGGCAATCAATAATATGCACATCCTTAAGGTTTTTCAGACGGAATTCCAGGGGATCAATACCGGCAGCTGAAGCCATTATGTCAATCTGTACCTCTCTTGCAAATGTATTTGTGTTGTTATTGGGAGCACGCCACGCACCTGTCGCAAAAGGATGAACCGAAGGTTCGTTCCGGTCTGTGCTGTGGTGAGTTGTCCTGGCATTTGGAACATAATAAGTGGTCTCTGACCCCCTTGTACCTGAAGAGTAGATATTATAATCCCAGAGTTTTATTAATCCATTCTTATCAATTCCTGATTTTATTTTAATTACTCCGGCAGGATGAAAAGTATCAAAAAAGAACTCTTCATCGCGGACCATACTACTATTACAGGTTTACCAGTCAGCTTTGCCAGCCTGGCTGCTTCCAATCCCTGCTGGGCCGGAGCTTTTCCTCCAAATCCTCCTCCAACGAATGGTGTTATTACTCTTACTTTGTCAGCAGCAAAACCCAGTTCCCTGATAAGCGAATCCTTTAATCCGAACGGAGATTGCGTAGATGCCCATACTGTCATTTTATCACCTTCGAGCTGAGCAAGCGCAGTGTGCGTTTCCATAGGGGAATGAGCCAGGTAAGGGTCATGAAATTCCGATTCAAATATTTTGTCTGAAAGCTGCCGCCCCTTTTCGAGATCACCCTCAGACCTGACTACTTCTGATCTTGTATTGGCTTTAAGATACCATTCGTACATAGTTTTGTTATTAACCGGCATCTCATTAAATGAATACTCCGCCTTAATCTTTGAAATTGCAACATCGGCCTGATCGCGGTCTTCACTTAGTACGGCTATCATATCTCCATCACGAAGCACTTTTACCCGCAACTTTTTCAGCCTGAGAATAATCTACAGAAATCATTTTAGCCCCGTGTGACGGAGGTCGCAATATACGTGCAAACAACATTCCCGGTAGCTTAATATCACCCGTAAATTTTGCCTGTCCTGTTACTTTGGCCACAGCGTCGGCGTGGTTATATGATTTTCCGATATAAGTGAATTTTGTATAATCTTCCGGTAATGGTTTAACATCGAGGAATTTTTCAATTCTTTTCCCTTTTGTAAGCTGTGAATAAGACACAGCGTTTTTAGCATTTTTTGTGTCTGTTATCACTCCATCTTTTGCTTCAAGCTGAGAAACCGGAACTCCCAGGTGTGCAGATGCCAGATCCATAAGCACTCCTCTGGCCTCAGCAGCTGCAGCCAACATATGAGGTCCAAATGCCCTTGTTGTCAATGAACCCCATGTACCTGCGTCCCATGGACAGAGATCAGTATCGCCCATAACCATTTTGACATTTTTCAGAGGTACATTAAGAGCATCTGCCATCTCCTGTGCAAGTGAAGTTATAACTCCCGTCCAGCAATACGTCGTCTAGTAGCAGCACATAACA
>CAVVGP010000170.1:0-4928 GCA_963747625.1 uncultured Bacteroidales bacterium
TTACCTGAGTTCTACTGAAACTATTGCAGGCGGAGCTGGTGCCTGGTACAGGTATTTGTTATATAATAACAGTAACCTTAGTGCAGACAATTTTATAAAAAGTATTGGCTATTCTGTCCGTTGCCTAAAAGATAATTAACCAGGTAAATAGGTGTTCGGGTATGCTATCTTTATGTTGCATATTGAAAATCTCATGTCTAAGGTATACAACATAAATCGCAACCCTCACTATTGATTAATGCGAGCCTGCGGCATCCAATTTTAATCGGCATTCGTGGGTTTGCATAAAGCAATATTTCATGACACAGCAAGGCCAAGTCCAATGGGTTATTTCATAAGCCTTGCTTTAGTCATTCAATAACCCCACTTCATATGCCGAAAATTGTCTGCTACTCGCGACGGCTCGCGCTCGATTGAATTTGATTGATGGTATTTGGGATGGTTAATAATTTGTGTAATTTTAGTATGAATTGAAAATGAAAATAGATGAATGCTATCCATACATTACAATTAGCGGCATACGATAAAACTACTCTCTAAATAACCAAATATCTGCAACCTGTTCTGTCATTCATTTTATGTACTTAAATTTCATATTATGCCTACGCTATGGACATTTACTGTCCTGATATTAGACAATTTCAAATATTAGTATGTTAATTGTCTTGCATAAATAGCTGGTTTTCAGAAAATAAAAAATACTGGTATGATAATTGTAAACAAAGGTTGATCGTAATAGAAATTACTGAGAAATAGACAAAAACTTTATTTGGAATAGATTTTGCTGTTAATAGTTTAACAGTTAATTACCAGTAGTAGAGAATCCTATGAAAATAAAGCATTTCACTTTATTGATTTTAGTCCTTGTTTTGCATTTCCCTCTTCAGGCTCAAACCTATAAACCTCATCAATTTGAACTTACAGAGGCAAAAAAAATTCAAAAAAAAGGTTTTATCAAAGGTCGGTTAACTGAATTAAATAAGAAAGCTCCGGTTTGTTTTGCAGATATTTTTAACCAAAGCAAAACATCATTTACAAAGTCAAATTCAAAAGGAGAATTTATACTTGGTCCACTTGAGTTTCCGGCTTCATTAACGATCAGGAAATTCGGGTTTAAAGAAGATACTCTAATTATAAATAATCCGGTTGATTCTTTATTGATTTCACTTGCTCCTCTTGAAGATCATAAAAGTTATTCCGGCAATAAGAAGCTCTTACAATATGAATTGATCTTTAAAAAAGCGCTTGAAAAATTAAGGACAGATTACAATTTGGAATCACAAGTTCATTCGCAGAGGGATCTTGTATACTGCCGCATAAGTTCATCGATCGACTCAACTGTTAACAGTCTTTTTGAAAGTTATGCACAAATGAAAGTTAGCAAGAGCGGTCTTCAGGATTATCAACCCTCCATTTCGCGGTATGCATCAACAGTCGATTATATTCCCGGACTCACAGGAAACAGACTGGAATTTAATATTGATCCTTACATAAATCTGCCAATATTTGCTGAACGATTTATTACCCGCAAAAGTTATATCGTGCAGGATGGTAAACAGATTGCCATTGTAAAGGTCGATCTGAATAAAACAATAAATACATATTACATTAATGTTGCAGACACATCTGTTCTGTTTATTACCAGCAAGGTAAGATCAGGAAAAAGGGAACGAATTCCAGGCTCTCAATCATTATGGAAGAGTGATAAAATCTCCTCAGCTGAAATATCTTTTTCTAGCACCATAGGAAACAAGGAGGATTTCTTTATTGACTGGATCAGTACGAGTGAAGAATACAGGCTGATATGTAAAAATAACCCCCGGCAGAATATATCCAGAAGCATTATTTTTGTTGTTGTACCTGATTCTTCTATGATATGTAACGCTGTAAGAGATCAGGTATCACATGAAGCATTAACTGAATTGAGACAGCAGATCAACTTCAAAGCAAATTATTTATTATCTGGCAAATCTTCGGTTTTTAATTCAGAAACGGAGAAACTGCTATCGAAACCCTACAGACCTGCTTTCTGGTCTCAAAACTCATGCATAACGCCAGATATTAATGAACAAAAGCAAATTACAAATTGGGAGAATTCCAATATGTTTTATTCTGAAAATAGTCGTCCCCTGGAAAATGAAACAATCAGAGCTGACTCGCTGGTAAAGGTTATGAATAATAACCTGGTTGCAGTCGAGAACGTTTATGTTGAAACAGATCGACCTGATTATCTTGCAGGAGATACTATCTGGTTCAGTGCTTTTGTGCTGGATAACCTGCATATGGATTCAACTTCGCTCAGCAGAATACTGTATGTCGATCTGATCAATGCAGATAATAACCTGAAAACGCATTTGAAGCTAATTATTAATGGTGGTAGGTCATATGGTGACTTTATAATTAATAAGGATGAGAAAAATGGGATTTACCGTCTGAGAGCCTACACTCAATATATGAGAAATTTTCAAAGTGAATATCTATTTGAAAAGGACATCTCAGTTCATCAGTCGAATTTTGGCAATTTGATTTTATTAAATCCGGTAATCAAAAAAAGTACAGAGGGTGACTCAGTCGAGTTACATATTAATACAATCCTTCCGGATGAATACAATGCTCAGGATAAGAGGCTTGAAGTATTTGCAAGACTTAATGATTCCCTGAGCTTAAGAAAAACTTTTCCTGTTAAAAAGTATTTAAATGAATCGATGGGGTTTTTTGTTCCGTCCTCCCTTTCCTGCCCATTTGTCGATATAAGAATTATTCTTTCCGGTAAAGCGGTCATTTCAGAGCAACGGTTATCAATTCCCCTGAAATCAGTGATTAATCTTCAATTCTTTCCTGAAAGTGGGAAAATGGTTGATGGAATTAAAACTGTAATTGCCTATAAAGCAGTAGATAATAAAGGTGATCCGACAGAATTCAATGCTGATGTCATTGATGAAAATAATAACACGATCAGACACATATCAGGAGATAATTCGGGAGTCGGTAAGTTTGAATTTACACCTGAATATAATCACAGCTATAAAGCACTCGTGAATCTGTCAGGTACTAAATACTCTTTTAGTCTGCCTGCTGTTGAGCCAAAGGGTTATGTTCTGAATTTCAATTCTGATTCCAGCGACATCATTATAAAAAACAACGAAAATAATGTTAAAAGCAGGCATTATCTGCTTTTCTCCGTTCGTGGAGCAGTTTATGCCTCGATTGAAACAAGCCTGGACTCTATGCCATTAAAAATCCATCTTCCCCTGAAAATGTACCCTAAAGGTATAGTTCAGGTAACACTTTATGACAGCCTGTTTCGTCCGCTGGCAGAGAGGCTGGTGTTCAATAACCGGTCCGATCAGAAGATGTTCATTAATATTAAAACTGATAAAAAGGCATATCGCTTTAGAGAAAAGGTAAACCTTATACTCAATGTTTCTGATGCGGCAGGAAATCCAGTCAAATCCTCTCTTTCACTGGCAGTAGTGGACGCTTCAAAAATCGACTCGACAATGAACTCCCCCGAAATTGAATCTTACCTTTATCTTACATCCGAACTGAAAGGTGTAATTGATTTCAAATTATTAAACCTCTCTGATACCACTTCTGATGGAAATTCAAAAAGAGATCTTGTAATGATGACGCAAGGCTGGCGAAATTATTTATGGAACTCAATCCGATACACCAGTACACATTCAAAGTTATGTATCCAATCGAAAAAGGATTCTGCATTAACGGGTCTGTTTTTAATCCCGGTGACCGTAGGTCATGCAGTGGTTATAAGCTCAATTACTTTGATTTTAAATCAGGCTTTAACGGTATTGCTAAAGTGGATGAAAACAACAGATTCAAAATTGAGATTCCTTTCCACTACAATTCTCATGTTTATTTCATTCAGAATAAGAATAGTAAAGACAGAATTGAAAATATTGGTTTTATCCTGGATACTTTTCAGCTTCCGGCCATAAGTTACAGAAAGAATGAATTATCCTTTATATCCTATAAAGCAGGATATATCAAAACTCTTGACAAAAAATTTAGTGAAATTGACTCAGTTGACAGACTAGAGATTAAGTACATTAATCTGCCTGAGGTTAAAGTTACAGCAACATCTGACCGCACCGGTTATTCTGCTCCTGATAAAACGATAAATCTTGATAAGAAAGATCCAACGGGTAAAAAATACTCCAGCCTGTTTCAGATGATATATGAGGAATTCGGGGAGAAAGCCTTTACTGCAACCGGGTTTGGCACTCTTGGGAAAGTCTTTAACCCGATCCTGATTGTAGACGGAGCCCCTTTAACTGCACCCTTGTGCCCGCCATGTTATGATTTTGAGGCTTATGGATGGGCGACAGAAATTCCAGTCAATGAAATTTCGGATGTCAAATTCTACGAGGCGGAAAGTAATATCAGTCAGTGGCTGACTCCACCTCCACCGCAGGCCAAAATGGTGAAAGGTCTTTACCTGGCGCCACCGGATCCCCAGATATACTTACCAGTCGTTTCATTAAAAACCAATTCAAAGTCGTACAGGGGAAATCCAAAGGGAGCTATATGTTTTCGTATCAGGGAATATATATGGCAAGAGAATTCTATCAGCCTGATTATGAAAATAAAAACATCCAGGCACCTGATAACAGGACAACCATTTATTGGAATCCTGAAATAGAGACCGATTCAACAGGAACAGCAAAGATCTCATTTTATAATTCCAATCTGAAAGGTAAAGTCTAATCAGGATTTCCGGAGTAAGTTACAGTTTAAAAGATGCTTCAACAGCTATATCGCATTATATGTCTCATTAATATGATTCTTAAACATTATGGATATTATTAAAGTTAGGTATTTCATTTTGCAAGCACATTTTAAACCGGAAGGTTTAATCCAACGACAGAGCTTTCAAACAATGTAGCAAGACCAACCTAACGCGTAGAAAA
>CAVVGP010000171.1:0-21946 GCA_963747625.1 uncultured Bacteroidales bacterium
TGCTGCATTCGTTCTTTTCATCATGGGCATGAAATTTGGTAGTCTTTTTGAGGAACTTTCCATAGATCGGATGCTGTACTTTTCTTTCAACGGCAACGACAACGGTCTTGTCCATTTTGTTGCTGCTGACAACCCCGATTCTTGTTTTCCGTAAATTTCTATCTAACATAATGCTAATTTGATATTTTGAAAATCCGTCCGTGAGGAATCTCTATTGCTCCTTAAGCAATTTTCCCGTTACGCTTTGCCGATTTTTCTTTTTGTTAATTCAGTTTTCAGTCGTGCAATATCTTTTCTGAGCAACACGGATGTTCACCGGGTTTTCCAACGGTGAAATGGCATGAGCAAACTCAAGTTTTTTCAGACGCTGTTCATCTTCGTGGATACGCGCGTTAAGATCGGTTTCACTGAGATCTTTCAGGCTGTTTACAAAATCATTTTTCTTTGACATCTTGATAAATTTGAATTATAACGCATCACATCCGGGCGAACAACGAATTTTGTTTTAATCGGTAGTTTCTGCGCTGCCAGCAATAAAGCTTCTTTGGCAACCGCTTCCGTTACTCCATCAGCTTCAAAGAGCATACGACCTGGTTCCACAACAGCCGCCCAATATTCCGGATTACCCTTTACCCTTACCCATTCTCACTTCTGCGGTTTTTTGGTAATCGGCTTGTCGGGAAATATGCGGATCCACACATTACCTTCACTTTTCATCTAGCGGGTCAATGCCTGACGTGCAGCTTCCAGTTGACGATTAGTAAGCCAGATCTCTTCCAGCGCTTTCAGACCGTAAGATCCAAAAGGAGATATCCGTTCCTCTCTTAGCAACTTCGCTTATTCTTCCTTTTTGTGCTTTTCTATGTTTCGTCCTTTTAGGCTGTAACATACTTCATTTCAATTTGAAAATCCGATTACTTATCAATTAATTCGATTGATCTCCTTTTTTCTTCTTCTCCTCCGCCGCCTCTGCGTTCTCCACCACCACCGGCACCACCTGCCTTCTTTCGCCACCACGCCGCCACGGTCTTCTGCGATCCCGCGATCTCATGTCCCTTCTTTCTCTTCGGTCGCTGACATCGGTTTTACCACCGACAAAATTTGGATTCAGGTCTCTTTTCGTTAATACTTCACCTTTGCATATCCAAACCTTAACTCCGATTTTTCCATATACCGTCAATGCAAATACATTGGCATAATCAATATCCATCCGCAGAGTATGCAATGGAGTGCGACCTTATTTTATTTCTTCTGTGCGGGCAATTTCGGAACCACCCAAACGACCACCCACTTTTACCTTGATGCCTTCCGCTCCCATACGAAGCGCAGATGCGATCGCCATTTTAATAGCTCTTTTATAGTTGATACGATTTTCGATCTGCCGGGCAATAGTGTCACCAACGATATTTGCATCCAGTTCCGGACGACGATTTCCAAAATATTGATCTGCACATCTTCCTTGCCGGTTAGTTTTTTTAACTCTTCCTTGATACGGTCGACCTCGCCACCGCCTTTGCCGATAATGATACCGGGTTTTGATGTATGAATTGTTACAATTAGCTTATTCAGCGTGCGCTCAATAACGATCTTGGCAATCCCGCCTTTGTTGATACGGGCATTCAGATAGGTTCTGATCTTATTGTCCTCAATCAGTTTGATAGCATAATCTTTCTTATTGCCAAACCAGTTGGATTCCCAACCGCGAATGATTCCCAACCTCGCACCAATAGGATTTGTTTTCTGACCCATGTATCTATAGATTTGAAAATTTGAAATTTTTCAAAATCAATTGAGTCATTGCACCCATTTTCAATTTCAATTTTAGTTTTTTGATACTTTTTCTCATCAACGATCAATGTTACATGATTGCTGCGTTTGCGAACACGATATCCTCTGCCCTGTGGCGCAGGACGCATACGCTTTAACACGCTGCCGTTGTCAACAAAAATAGTCTTTACCAACCAGCCCCGCATCGGCTGCACTTTTCCCTTCATTTTTTGCTTCCCAATTTTTTACAGCAGACCACAGTAATTTATACAATGGAGTGGAAGAATGTTGCGGATGATGCTCCAGCAACGCCAGTGCTTTTTCCACCTGCAAACCGCTGATTTCATCGGCAAGCAAACGCATTTTTCGCGGCGATGTCGGATAATTTTTCAATTTAGCTAATGCTTCCATTTTATATCTGGTTTTATCCATTGCCGCGATTTACAAACTGCGTTAAATGATTCGTTTTATCTATTCAGCAATTTTCTTACTGGAGTGCCCTTTAAAATTCCGGGTTGGCGCAAACTCACCAAGTTTATGGCCCACCATAAATTCCGTTACATAAACAGGAATAAATTTGTTTCCATTGTGCACCGCGAATGTATGTCCCACAAAATCCGGGGTAATGGTTGAACGACGACTCCAGGTTTTGATCACACCTTTTTTGCCTTTTCCCTCATTGATACCAAGAATTTTTGTTTCCAGATTTGCATCTACATAAGGACCTTTTTATGGGTACTATAAAGACAAAAAATAAATATACTGGAACAATTACAGAAAAAGAAAAAAAGATATAAAGTGGGAAGGTAACACAGTAAGAAACATTATTAAAAATACATTATACAAAGGGGAAAGGGTATATAGTGGAGAGATTTATAAAGTCCCTGAAATTATCAATTCAACAAAATGGGAAAAGGTTCAGAAAAACCTTGTAAACAACAGAAACAACTCTGGCAAAAAGGTCGTGCATCGATATTTATTGAAGGGGTTGCTAAGATGTGGCATTTGTGGAAGGAATATGTACGGTAGGTCACGTGTGAGTAAACATGATAATTTTTACATGTGCTCTTCAAAAAGAATCAAAGGTGAAACCTGCGGTAACAGAAGTATTAATATTGATAAACTTGAAGACTTCATCTGGGATAGATTTTTTAAGGGCGATGATTTTATAAATAGGATAAAGCAAGAGTTTGCAAATGATGATACAAAATTGATCGAACTTAAAAAACAGATTGATACTTTAAACAGCAAACTGAACTCTTTAAACAATGAAAAAAAACATGCAATAGAATTGGTAATAAAAGGTACTTTATCTGAAAGTGATTTTAAAATTGGAACTGGAAAAACTGACAAAGATATTGACCATACTACAATTTCATTGAACGAGCTTAAACAAAGACTTCATGTTTTTGAAAACAACACCAAGATTATAAAAAAGTACAAGGATGAATTTGTTCATTTCACCACTAACACAACATTCCAGCAGAAAAAGAAAATTATAAATGATTTTATTGAAAACATTGTCGTGAAATACGATGATTTGATGGATAGCTATAATATTGAAATCCAGTTTAAAATAGCTTTAGATAAAGAATCCTACCAAACCTTCGATAATTTTACAGCTATTCAACAAAATGGGGATTTCTTTATACCACGAACCATAAGAGAAAATAAATTCAGACTACCAAAAATAATTACAATTGAAGGTAAAGGTATTACGATACTCGGTGGTGATGATAGCGTTCCCTATAAAGAACTAAAGGAAGGTATATTTGAAGTGGTTTACAACACAAAAGTTCCTTATGGAAATGTGGACAACTGGTCAGAAGACGAATTAACATATTTTTATAATAATAACCCAGACTGGTTTGACACTGAAAGTGGCGTCAGCCTTTGGAGCAAAAACACCGAAATCGAAAGTTATGAACTTGCTAAATTACAGCACCAGAAAGAATTAGCAAAAAAAAATAAAAGTATGGTTGCATTAGACACTACTTCCTCAGAGATTGTATGATGAGGACTCCGGAAAGGACGCTTTGTCATAAGTGCAGTATGATTGTCTATCTTTCCTGCCACAGAATGTATTTTGGTTGTTTCGAGAGCCTCTTCCAAAGTAAGAGGTGGAATTATAGTCGGTAATCTTTTTGCAAGCATTGTTTTCCCAGCCCCGGGAGGACCGATCATTATTATGTTATGTCCTCCTGCTGCTGCAACTTCCAGGGCCCTTTTTACATTTTCCTGACCTCTCACATCTGAAAAATCAACGTCATATTTATTTGCTTCACTCGCAAAAATTTCCATAAGGTCAACCTTGACAGAGCTGAATTTCCTAGTGCCGTTAAAGAAATCAACCACTTCTCCGAGGTTTTCCATACCATAAACTTCCAATTCCCCTACCACTGCTGCTTCCCTAGCATTTTTCACAGGTACGATAACTCCTTTGAATCCTTCCTCCCTTGCCCTCAGAGCAATTGGAAGGACTCCCTTTACCGGCTGAAGAGTGCCATCAAGAGACAGTTCTCCCATCAATACATATGACTCTATTTCCCCTTTTGAAACCTTTTCATCAGCGGCAAGAATACCGAGAGCCAGGGGCAGATCGTAAGCCGATCCTTCTTTCCTGATATCTGCCGGAGCCATATTAATGACCACCTGTTTCCCGGGCCAGTGAAGGTTAAGAGCACGAAGAGCCGATTCAATCCTATGCTGGCTCTCTTTTACGGCACTATCCGGTAATCCGACCAGAAAAAACTGTACACCGCGTGACACATTTACTTCAATGGTAACTGTAACGGCATCAATGCCTATAACGGCACTGGCAAATGTTCTTACTAACATAATGATAAATTTACTAGCACATTAGGAATCCAATATCAAATATAGAAAAATTTTAGAAAAAAGGCAAAAGATAAGAGTTGAAGAGTTGAAAAGTTGAAAAGTTGATTAATCATGAATCCCATTTCTGGAGAAGATAAAGGTGGGTTACGGACATGACAATGATTGTAATATCCAGGTATGAACCAGGTAGTTATTCCGTTATAATATGTCTTATATCCGGTGGTTAAAATCTGTTGAAAACACGGCAAATTTCGTAGTTTATCGTAAAAAGGATCTATTTCAGCAAGGGAACAGATAAATCCCCTGGAGTTTTAAGAAGAAACCAGATTTTGTCCATTGCCAGATCATAGTCTCCGTTTATAATGCAGATCTTAGCATAGCCCATTTCCTTATAATACCCTTGCCAGGCATCGAGCATTAAGGGTTTTAGCTTTATGGCCTTAAAAATGTTCTCAATAGCTGTTTTTTTCTCTCCATTACAGGCATAAGCGTCTCTCAAAGATGATTCTCTTTAGCTGCCCTGATTAATTGATCCCTGAGGCTGAATTTGTTTCCATATTTTTGCCCGCTTCCCTCTGCAATATTATTTACATCAAGTTTTTTTGCTATTTCAGGAGTGGTAGGTTTTGCAGTACCGCTGTATTACTCGACAGATGTATGTGAAATTACCCTCAGATCGCTAATTGTCTGCCCCATCGATAAAATATTTAGTTGAGTCATTTGGACTGTCATTCCAAAACGGTAACACAGCAATAGATTTTTCAAGTTGCTCTGTTGATTTGGAAAGTGTTGTGAATAAGAAATACCCTGACACAATCAGTGTAAGAACAATAAAGATTGAAACAATTATTTTTGTTTTATTTTTTTTCTGAGATAATAGTATAGGCTCAAAAACTTCTCGTGGTATTTCTTCTTTTTGATGATCAGGTTGCCTTAACGAAGTTATAATCTCTTCAATTGAATTGCCAACTTTATTAATCTGATCCTATAATATGCCCTTTTGATATTGTCCTGAGGCTGTTCTTCATTGGCTCTTAATGGCCTGTTAACTCCTGCTGATTTATAGATGAAGTCAACACTGCGAATAACTCCTCCCAGAATGGATTCACATAATTTTATATCATTTGTTACCATATCATAAATGCGAATAGGAAGTCCCCTGTTTGCGATGTTACCTGTGGGTAATTTTATCTTCAATCCGAATCGATCCTGAGAAGCCTGTTCTATAAAAGACTTAAACTCATTTTCACATTCAAAGGAATTCAGATAACAATAAGTACGTGAAATAATTGGGATAAAGATCAGGCACTTCAGTTTATCCTATAACGAGGCATCAATTAATTCTTAAAATGGACGGTCAGATACATCCACTAACCATATTTCATAATTCTCACCATCAAAACCGATGTATTCCTTTAAGGACAAAGTTTGCTTCTAAGTTTGCGGCTTAATAGCGACAGGCAATACTCCTTTCCTCCTTTTCCCTGGTCTGTTAATAAGATAAACACCGGCAAGGATAAACAGTACGGATATAAACATTGCCGGTGCCAGATGCTCATTATCTGAAATCCCCCACATAGTCGCCACAATTGGTATGAAATATGACACCACCGAAGCAACTACTGGCGAAGTATCTCTGACAAGGAAATAATATATTGCATTGGCAAAGGCGCTACCGACGATTGAAAGGATTGCAATATAACCGAAGTTAAGAAGCCAGTCGGGCGTGAGAAATACAGCATGAATATCTGTACCCAGAAGCAGAACCAGTGCAAAAGGGCTCAGAATAAAGAAGGCAAGGGAGGTAATCTCCAGTCCGTTCAATCCTTCCACCTTGCTTACTTCATTATTGCTGAATCCGTTCATAAGTGTGGCAAGCACCACAAAAAGACCAAAATAACTAAAAGTCAGGGAGCCGCTATAAAGCAATCCTGCTGCTCCAGCAAAACCCAGGAACACTCCGGCTATCTGCGACCTGATTGCTTTTCTCTTGTAGAATACAATGCCTACTACCAGGGTAAATGCAGAACTTAGTGAGTTCAGCATACCTGTAAGAGAACTGTCAATCATTGTCTCGGCAAAGGGATAAAGAAAAGCAGGAATTCCGCTTCCGAAGAAACCTATTATGAGAATAGAAACGAAATTTTTCTTATTGAATTTTGAAAGACTGCGTAATGCGACAGGCAGAAGACATACAAATGAAATGAGTATTCTGAGGGAAGCCAGCTGATAAGGTGAAAAAGACCTCAGCCCTTTTTTCATCAGAATATAACTGGTGCCCCATATCAGTGACAGAAGAGCAACAGCCATCCAATGCCATATTTTGCTTTTTTTGGTCATAATAAAGAAGCAGCAAAAGTAACATAAGAAATAAAAGGATTGGCTGATGGAAGATAATTTTATACAATAATTGTGTAATTATCACAGACACATTTGCCTGTCATAATTTTGTGGACTCATATAAAGACGAATCTGATAAGATCCCTTTCGGTTCTTAATGATGTGTTTCATTTACTCCACCTTAATTTCGCAATATCTTCATCGGTCCGGTCACCAGGAATCTTGATTTTTGTAAGTTCTGCTTCGATGGTAGTGAATTCATCGTCGGTAAGTTCAATATCTGCTGCCCCTATATTTTCAGAAATTCGTTCAGGTTTTCTGGAACCTGGAATAGGTACAATAAAATCTTCTTTATGTAGCATCCATGCCAAAGATATCTTTGCAGGTGTTGCACCCTTTTCATCAGCAAATTTGATTATTAAATCAAGTAAAGGCTGATTTGCCAGAATATTATTCCTGTCAAAACGTGTGATTACTCTTCTCACATCATCCCCTTTATATTGGGTATCTGCCTTTATTTTCCCTGACAGAAAACCACTTGCCAATGGAGAAAATGGAACAAAACCAATGCCGATTCTTTGCAGGCGGGAATGAAATCTTTTTCAAACATTCTCTCCATAATGGAATACTCACGCTGGATGGCAGTCAGTGGCGTTATAGCATCTGCTCTCCTGATTTCACTCTCTGTTGCCTGCGACAATCTCCATCCAGTAATTTTTCCCTCTTTGACTAATTCGTCCATAAAAGAAGCGATGTCTTCAATGGAAATACTCTTGCTCATCCTGTGCAGGTAATACAGGTCAATATGTTCTGTACCAAGCCTTCTAAGGGGATCTTCCAGATGTCTCCTAATTTCTTTAAGCGTAAATCTTTTGAATTATCATCACTGTTTCTCTCAACACTGAATTTCGTCGCAATGACAACTTTGTCCCGAATATCTTTTAATGCCAGTCCTACGAGTACTTCGTTCGCTCCCATGCCATATCCTTCTGACGTATCGAAGAATGTGCAGCTTAAATCGTAAGCATGACGAATAAGCCGAAATAATTCATCTTAATCCGGAATAGATCCATATCCATGGCTAATACCCATGCATCCATAACCTATTGCTGATACTTCTGTTCCTCTAAGTTTTCTTGTTCTCATATTTCTTATAGTTATAATCAGTTTTAAATATCTTATTTGTTGATAACGTAAGTTTACTGCATTAAATAAAAACTATTACTGAAATAGAAAATTCGTATTTAATTAATTCCTCTCCACATAATAAATTATTGCATCATCTGATATATAATGATGAGTTATAATAAAGGAGGCCTGACTTGTTAATAATCCATCATGCTTTGAAAGGCCACAAAGGGAGTTCCAGGTGTGAAGAGGCGGTTATTGAACAGCAGAAAGTTCTTTTTTCTTTCTATAGTGACTTATTATAAATAAAATACCTGCAAGAACAAAAGGCAAACAAACCAGGGAAACATTTATCAGACTTTGAATCAATGAAAATTGCCTTACCCTGTAGTTAAAATGGAATACTGCAATTAACCAGATCACTCCTATTATTGTCAGTAAAATTCCGCCAGCCTTCTCACGTCTCCATGCAACGATAAGTACTGCCAGCAAAACAAACGATGGGATAAGATGCATCAGAAAAGTAAATGCATTTTGCCAGAAGGTGCGTTCAGATGAAAAAGAATCCAACGAAAATAAACTTATAAAAAGAATAGCCAGGATGCAAAGAATCCTTGGGGTCCATTGAAGCACTTTGGTAGATTTTTTCATGTTGAAATGTACTGAATTATTATACAAGTTATACCATCAGAAAGGCAAAGTCAAATAAATCTGATTAACCACAAAATATGTAGTGGCTTCCTCTGATAATTTATGATGTGATAGGAGGAAAGGGTCTTTGTCAAAAGAACAATGTTATGTTACATCATTTATGCTGTTTTAGGTATTTTTCAGATATCACAGGGATATAAAAATTACACCCGATGCCAGAATGGTTAAAGGAGAGAGCTTTGAATAATTTAAATGATCAATTCAGCAAGTCGAACTAATATAAATTCCTGTTCTTGTATATAAAAAATCAGCGGGAAAAAATTTTTTCCCGCTGAAAACTCCTACCAGAGTTAATTTTCAATATCTGTATATAATTTACCTTGAATTGTAGAAGATGTTTACAGCTATATAATCCACAATGTTTTCAGCAAAGTACATATCGTGAAGTGAAGTGAACAAAGTTTTTAACTGTGTAATTGCAGGATCGATCAAAGTGCTTAGCTTTTCAGTTGTTCCATCATCAAAAGTAAGCAGGATGTCCCTTCTGCTGAATATGGTTCCTGTGGAGTCGGAACTATCGCTGATTTTTGCACCGGCAGTTTTCTGAAGTACGCCATTCTGGAACACCTGTATTGAATCAATTCCAAATCCTCTCTTGATTTCAACATTACCAAGTATTAAATCATATTGTTTCTCCATTCTGTGAAAGCCGGTACCTACATAAAGGGTTGTTTCTTCCAAAAGCGGACTGCTATTCTGAAGAAGTGCAAATGTCGTTTTTGAGGTATCACCGGTTTGCCAGGTAGTAGATATGGTGTAACCACCCGGGAATGTATATTGAGAAGTATTTGATTGGTCACTCCACGAGTTTGAAGTTTGCGAAATATCAAAACTTCCTAAGTCTGTTGAACTCAATGTAAGACCTGCAGTAAGCTTATAATCAAGATTATTCATCGAGTTATAATATAAATGATAATTTGAAGTGGTAATTGTGAAATCATTCACAAGAACTGAGTCAGGCTTAATAAAACTGTGAAGATAGCGTGGACTGAAGATCAGTTCATGCGGTAAATTAACTATCATCTGTCGACTTGTACCGGTCTTGGTAAATAATCTGTATGGATAAAGGATGTTATGGTGAAGAAGAATTGTGTCAGGCTGATAGTCGTATATGCCAGCTATAAGTGCCAGCGTGATACTGTCTTTATATGAAGTTGTCGTAGTTGCATCCAGTGCCGTAGGAGTGGCATCCATAGACAGAACCTGATATCCTTTGGTCGCTGAAATTTTACTAACCGCGGTATTAATAGCCGTTGCATTCTGTTCAACTGATTGTTTTAGTCCCAGAGACAGTGATGGTGTTAGATTATCTGTTTTGGAACAGCTCCAGCCAAGCAGCCCAAAAACAATACCAATTGCAATTATATTTCTTTTCATAGTCCTAAATATTAATTTTACTATACTAATTAGGTTCAAAAATAGAACCTGAAGATGAATATTTCATGAATTTTCAGGAAACCTGAAAGAAAAAAAAGTCCCTTTCATAATTATGGAATTAACCGTTATTTCTATACCATGAAAATCGGCAATTGATTTTGCTATTGCCAGTCCTATACCAGTACCGTCAGCGCTGTTTCCTGCTTTTGTTTTGAAACGCGAAAAAAGAGTGCTCATTTGAGTGTCTGTCATTCCTTTTCCTGTATCTGATATTGATACTGTATAGTAATTTTCCTGAAAATCTGTTTTGACAATTACTTCGCTTTGTAAATGGGAAGGAGTGTTTTTGACAGCATTATTCAAAATGTTGTAAAACATTGAAAATATTAGTGATCTGTTTGCTTTTTTAATTTGAAAATCCTTCTCAAGCTCTTCCCTTATTATTATTCCTGCATCTTCAGCTATTGGTACAATTTCGGTGATAATTTCATGTAACACGTCATTTATAGAAAAAGATTCATCACGCAAATATTGCTGGCTCTCAATGCGTGCAATTAACAATAATGAATTCACAAGACTCTGAAGACGATGCAATGTTTTAAGTGACTCCTCTATTTTTGCAGAAATTTCCGGACCAATATCTCTTTTTATCAGAAGATTTTCCAGTTTGCTTCTTAAAACTGAAATCGGTGTCATAAGTTCGTGGGATATATTCACGGTTATTTCCTTTTCCTTCTGAAAAAGCTGATCAATATGCCTCATCAGTTCTATAAGCGCATTGTCGAGATGATGGAAATCCGAGGTTGTCGTACTGACAGGGGTATTATCAAAAAGGGAAGGATTTGATATTTCTTTCAGCTTGTGTGTAATTATATCAAGAGGCCTCAGCAACGAGCGTGTATATTGAAGGTCGGTGAGAAATGTAATCAGAATTATGAAGACTAAAAATAACAGCATTACTGTCTTAATGTTCTTCTGAGTCTGATATATACTGGCGAGGCTTTTCCCAACCTCAAGCAAATAGGTTTTCCCGTCAACCTTAAATGAATAATTAAGAACACGATATGTTATTTTTTCACCCTCAATCAACCTTTGCGAAACATCAATATAGTTTTCGATCTTCTTTAATTTCAACTCTTTCAAGACTTACAAATTCCTCCTTCAGGATATTATAACTTCCGAAACAAGTCCCGTTTTCAGAAGTCATAAAAGGCTCGATTCCAATCTTAGAAATAAGATTTATGACTTTTTCCCTCTTTTGAATCAGTTCATTATCTACCTGCATAAGGGTTATCCTTTCAACCAGATAAGGCATAAGCAGAAAGGAATAATAAAGTGAAAACCAGCTTTGTCAGCAGGTTGAATAAGGCCAATTTCATTCTGAGCCTTATCATATCAGCTAATTATCTTCCAGACTTACCCTGTAGCCGATTCCTCTTACTGTTTCCAGCCAGGGAGTCGGAGCATATTCATTTAGTTTCTTTCTTACATTTTTAATATGAACATCGATAAAATTGCTGTCGTATTGGTCGTCGAGAATATTTCCCCATATGTGTTCATAGAGCTGATTACGGGTCAGCACTTTGTTCCTGTTAATAATAAGGTACTGCAGCAAGGTCATATTCTTTTTTGGTTATCGTTACTTCATTGCCCTTACAGGTAATTTTTCTTGATTGCAATTCCAGTACAAAATCTCCGACCGGAATATTCTGGTTTAAAATATTAAATTTTCTTCTTGCCACTGCTTGAATACGGGAATAAAGTTCCATCAATGCAAACGGTTTTGCCAGATAGTCATCTGCTCCAAGATCCAATCCTTTTACTTTATCTTCCACAGATCCTCTGGCGGTGATGATAATAAATGCAGCATCATGCCTCGATTGGCGTGCCTCAACGATCAGGTCCAACCCATTATAATCGGGTAACCCAAGATCAAGCAAGACAAAATCATAAAGGTTGACAGCAATTTTTTCAGATGCTTCCAGGCCTGTAAATGCTAAGTTCGCACAAAAAACCTTCAGTCTTAAGGAAGGAGGCAATTTCGTTTGCCAGACTTTTTTCATCTTCTACTATCAGTACATTCATCGGATAAAGTTTAGATAATCCTGAATAAAGCGTTTATGAAGAAAGTAAATCCCTTAGGTGCAGGGTATTCGGAATTTGAAAATGCCGGGAGAATGTAACTTGGTTCTGCCTCGATGCTTAAGTTATTATAACTGAATGTAACCGGTACTGAAAATTCGAAATCCATCAGTCCAAATCTATAAGTGTAAGATGAAACCGTACTACCGGGACTATTTTTAAAGTGTCTGAACGGTGGAGATGATCCTGTCTTAGTTACCCCGGTTGTAGTTACAATTTTTACAAGATTGCCAAAAAGTGTATTGATATTCGGATCAAAAGAGACCTTGCTTTTACCGTTGAAAAACTCAGGGGTTTCGAAATACCTTGAATTCCTTATTTGTATATATCCCCCCAGATTATCTGAAATTAACTCACCGAATGACAATTTCGTATAAATCAATTTCCAGTCAAAACCAGTTGTGACATTAATAAAGGCAAAATCATTAAAAAGAGTTTCCTGTAAGGATACCGGAGCCTTGTATCCGGAGATACTTGATGAGATATCAAACCAGGAATTAAAAACATGGCTGTAATTTAAGGATAGGCTGTAAAATGCAATATATGGATTCACATCAACTATATGTGATGCAGAAGCGGAAGCGTAAAAGCTGTTCTTATAACCATAAGTAAATGCAGCTGAATAAAATGGCTTGTTTCGTGAGATCGTTGATCCAAGAAAGATCATATTGCTTCCCGAACCGATACCTGAATATAAGGCATTTTTGCTGGAAGTCGAATCGACTGCTGAAGTTATTTTCTGACCTGGTTTAACCAGAGTATCCGACTGACTGAGAACAATACCACAATAACCCGATGCAAATAATGCAAACGTTAAAACTCTTATATATTTACCGGAACAGGTCGTCATCCTTCAGTAAACAAGATTATCCATGCCCGGGTCTTATGGCTCCTGCAGGTCTCCCAATGCCATTTGGGATACGCGATCCGGCCGGTCTGACTATGTCAGGCGGACGTGCCCCCCTTGCCCTGCTCATATCCGGACGAGCAGATTTTACCTGCTTAACCGGCTGGGATTCCTGATCACTATTGTCTTTATCTGCCTGATTATTATTAATTTCTTTTGTGTTTTGATTATCAGTATTACTAACAGATTCTGTTTTATTAAGCTTTATTTTAATAGTATCCTTCTGCTGAGATACAGACTGGGCAAAACATATATGATCTGTAAAAATTAATATCATAATTACAAAAAATATTTTGCCAAATTTATTCATTATATCATTCAGTAAAAAATCGCCATTTTTAAAAGCGATAATTCGTTAACTCTTTTTAAACGCAACAAACCTATTCTCAGGTCAAAGCAAAGTTAGAGAATAAATATGAAGAACAGATGAAAAGATACTGTACTAAAGAAAGTTAATACTATACTTGAAAAATCCTTGCATGTGAATTACCTGTATATTAAAATATTATACTCTTATACAATGATTATTTTCCCCTTATGGATTGTTCCATTATTGTTTATCCTATACAAATACAGTCCCTTAGCCAGATGGCTAATAAAAATCTGCCCATTAACAGGTAATTTTTGTTCCAGAATCTTTTTACCCTGATCGTTAAATTCTTCAACTGTTGCATAATCTGAAATATCAGTTAAATTAAATATAACATATTCTGAAGCAGGGTTAGGATAAATATTAATTTGTGTTTCAGGCGTTTGAGCGTTAAAACCGTGTTCAGAATAGTAATAAGTTATATTGTAATCACCAACTAACTTATTGGTGGTTGTATCCAGGTGATAAGTGATATAGAAAGAAGCGTTTCCATTTTCATCATCAAGAACTTTCTTGTTTTGCTGAACAAATCCATTGGCTGGTGGCTGCATCCCAGTCATACCAAATCCATAAAACAAGGTTTCTTTTGTCATCGTAAGTGGATTCATACTTTTTAGATGCTATCCACTGGTTGGTAGTATTGTCCCGGAAATAAGAAATAATCAAAATCATATTCACGTTCGTATCGTAGGCTTACTTCTCTTTATAATAAAGACCCCACTGGTTTGCAGTTGTGTTCCAATGGTAACAAACCGACAGAGTATCTTTACCGTTGGCATCAAAGGCCGCTTCCCATTTGGTATCACTAACCCACTGACTTATTGTTACATCCCAATGATAATAAATATACAAGGAAGCGTTCCCGCTATCATTATAGACATGCTCCTCTTTATAAAAACCAACCCATTGATTGCTGGTTTTGTTCCAGTCATATACTTTCAGCAATGTCAAATTTCCATTGGCATCGTAGTCACTTTCTGCTTTCCTGCTTCCAACCTACTGGCCGGTGATTTTGTCCCAATCATATGCTGTATAAGACATAATGTCCCCTTTGACATCGTAAGTGTAATCCGTTTTGGATTTATTATCAACCACCCACTTGCCGGCGGTTTTATCCCATTGGTAATAAAGAGATAACGTCTTGTTCTCATTTACATCATAGGTGTATTCCCATTTATTATCACCAATCCACTGGTTTGTGATTAAGTCCCATAGATAATAGTTATAAACAGTCTCGTTCCCATTAACATCAAAGGTTCTTTCAAGTCTGTAATAACCAACCCATTTGCTGGCGTTTATGTCCCAATGGTAACCAACATACAAAATTATAATCCCTTTGGCATCGCAGGCACGTTGTTCCTTTGCTTCCCCAATCCACTGGTTTATAGTATTGTTCCAGTCATACCAAATCGATAAAATAACGTTCCCTCTGGCATCGTAATCGGATTCATTTTTTTTAGATGCATCCCACTGACTGGTTATTTTATCCCATTCATATTCTGTATACAAAGTTAGGATTGAATTTTTAATGTTAACAATACTAATAGCTTTTGTAAATAACGTAAAATATTGATACGGAAGAACTCCACACATTAAATTGCAACAACGCACTAAATAATTTGATGCGGCAAATGGAATGACCTCTTTGTTAATTCTTTTGAGTGGCAATAGCCCTTTTTACTTCCTGAATATGGGAAAATATATTATAGTTATTGACCGGTTTAAGAGAATCACTTTTTTCAAGGAGTTTCAATGCTTCTGTATATTTGCCCTGCCTGAATAACCCCAAGCCTTGAGTTTCAATTAATATATAATTGTCAGGATCAGATTTTAAGGCTTTATCAACAAGGGCCAGGCCTTCGCTAATGTTCCTGTTTTTATCAATAAGAAAATATGCGAGATTATTCAGCCTGGCAGGGTTATCGGGTTGCATTGAGAGAGCTTTTCTGTAATATGTTTCTGCTTTATCAATTATACCAGTCGAATAATAAATTGCAGCCAGGTTATTTGTTATTTCAACCTCTGATTCCGAATTGTCTTTTAGTAAAGAAATATATTTATTGATATGCTGATTTGCTGCCGTTGTATCACCCTCAGCAAATGAAAGAATAATCTGTCTTCTTATCAATCCTGGATCATCCGGAAAATCTTCTAAAGCTTTTTTCAAAAGCTCTTTTTCCTTCTTATAATTTCCTGTTTCATGATAAGCAATTATGAGAGTTTCATAAAAATTGCTGTTAAGAGGTTTAGTATTCCAGCTTTTATATATCTCAAGTGTCTTTTCCAGTTCAGGTATTGCATTATTAAATTGATTCATTTCATAATAAGGAAGTCCAACAGTCCAATGGGAGAGTGGAATATGGTCATTAATGTCCAGGAGCTGCTTTGCATATTTTAATTCCTCATCTATTGATTTTTCATAGTATCTGGCATAAATTAAGTTTGCCCAAATTTGATAATCGAATGGCAACTGATCCTTTTTTTCATAAACTTTCAGGCACCATTTTTTTGCCTGGTCATATATCCCCTGATTCCCATAAGACAATGAAAGCCAAAAATATGCATATATAAAATCAGAGTCAGTTTTTATTGATTGAGAAAACAACTTGATAGCTGATAAATTATCTCCCTTAAAATATGCCTTATATCCCAGAATAAAAGATTTATAAGCTTCGACTGAATTAGGCATAATAGTCTGAAATTCGACAGAAATTTCTTTTTTTAAAGAAGAAATTACAAGAAAATTTCTTATCATATTCGACAGTGAATCACTAATCTCCAGAATTTTATTGCTTTCTCCATCCGACTGAAAAGATTTAAAGACCTCTTCGGTTTTTGAATCAATTAATTGTGCATTTATCCTTATTTTTCCGGATGCTTCGCTTATGTTGCCATAAATAAAGACGTTCGCATCAAGGTTCTGTGAAACAGTTCTGGCAACGGATGGTGTAATTAAAGCATAATTGGAAAGCCCTTTACTTTTAAGAAGATTGTTTGTCGATTCTGTCTCCCTGACTTTCAGATCGGGAGAATTTGACAGCGAGGTAATAAGGTTAAACTGGATTCCATCCTGCCAGACATTCAAAGAAGAATCATTCGACATATTCCTGAATGGCATCACAGCTACAGAGATTTTCTCCCCCGATGATCTCAGTTTAGCCAAGGTGTCGTGCCCGAATATTTTCGGGTAGCAAATAAAAATGAAATTATTACTATCGCAAAAATTGCTGTTCCTGCTATAAGATTCCGGGTTCCGGGTTTATAATGTTTTATCCCGGTCACGCGTTTACCGATTGCTTATCTCAGCGGAAGTGTCCCTTGTTCCTGCTTTCTCCTTTACGGCATTTGGCTGAAAACATTTTTGAGGCCCCGGATAATTTCATCAATTGGTCATTAGCGACCTTGTTTATCTGATTCCTGTAAATTGTATTGTTTAAATTTTTCCTGTCATCATCTTCAGGTTCAAGTGGTCTGTTTACTCCCTGTTCTTTATAAATAAATTCAATTGCTCTTAAAGCGCCACCGAGTTCCTTTTCCAAAAGGGTTTTATCTTCACTGTAAAGGTCGTGTATCTGAACCGGGAGGATCCTGCTTGCTACATTACCATTAGGGAGTTTTATCTTCAATCCAAACTGATCCTGGTTGGCCAGTTCAATAAATGCCTTAAACTCATTTTCCCAGGCAAAGGATTTTGTGTCGCAGTAAATGCGCGATATTACAGGAATAAAGACAAGACATTTAAGTTTCTCTTTCAGTGTTGCATCGACATCATGTGTTTCTGAAAGTCCGTCATGTGGATTGATATCAAAATACACACTTATCTCTTCCTTGAATGTTGATTCAAGTTCTGTTTTAAGTGCCTCCACAAACCCGCTTACCCATTGTCCTCCTTTATTATCCTTCTGACGGTAGCTGATGAAGATATCGTATTCGTAGCCTGCAATGAGACTTGCCATAAATGGTTATTTATTATGATAAAGTTATAAAAACCATGGTACAAATCAAATAAAAAGCATCTGACCATAAAATGACCCGGAAAGAAGGCTAAGAAAGATGAAGAATGCAATTAGTATGCAGGCTCATTATGAAATCATATGAATCTGGTTCGCCGGCAGCTGTTTGCCGAACTCAATTCAGGTAAAATTATTGACAATATTTACCTCAACAGGTGGAAATATCTGACCCGGAATAGGAGGCATTGAATTATAAATCCAGTTTATTTCAACAACGCCAAGTTTTATGGCCTGATGCCTTTCATAACCAGTGAATTTACCCCGTACAAGCACATCTTCCATCGACAGACTTAGCCCGAAAACCGCTACTTCAGTGCCTTTATTCAGACAATTCAGTTCTTTGGCATAAACCCCTGGATGAAACACCAGCCGGTGGCTGTCGGAAGCCTGGCATTGCAACAAAGGGATAATGACAGGGAAGCCATCTTCTGATACATACGCAAGAAACTTCAAGGTGGCAAGTTTATTAAAGAATTCTTCTGTCCAAAGGTTGAGTATCCTTCCTTCTTTCTTTGACCTTGCATTATTTTTTGAGATCTTCGTCAACAGGGCTGACAACACAACGCCTCCGAGAGGAAGAGAGGCTTTTTCTGTAGTTTCTTCCACTTCTCATATAATGAATAGTATGCAATCCAAAATATGAATTATATCGCCACATAGGAAGTTTATTGAACCTCACGTACTCCTCTCCTTCCGTCTTTGAATACATCCAGATTGCTTTGCCTCTCCAGAGATTTTTATCCACGGTCATTATTAAGAACCCTGTTTTAGGATTTAAAAGAATGTTCTTCTTGCTGAATCCTTCGGTAAATTGTCCCCATACAAGTTCTGTCGGACCATTTGCCTGCATGGTCGTAATCAGTGAAATATGTGGTAAACCTTGTTCATCCAGTGTGGACAAAAGACCTATTTTGTTCTTAGGCTCAAAAGCTTTAATGTCTTCAGGACTGAAATTCTCGTTTCATTTTCATGTGGCTTATAGGTTTTGTTTTTCAAAACAATTAACCATTCATTTTTTGTTGCATTATATCCGACACTCATATTTTTATACTCTGTCAGTCATTTTCCGGTAATCCTGCAAAAGTCATTTGGCTTTTGTTTCTGTGTTCTTCTGGTCAGTCTATCCCTATCAGATTTAACCGCACCGGTACTCAAGACAATATGATTGTCAACTCCTGAGCTTCTGGCTGTTTTTAACAAACCTTCCATTTCCCCGGCAGAAATAAGATCATATTTTTCAGAAAGCCACGAAATGGCCAATTCGCAGATATTCATATTGCACGATTATTAAAAGCAAAAGTTCCCATCGCGAAGGATTAAGTTTGTTCTCATTTATGAACCTGCCAATGCCCTGAAGATTTCATCCGTATCTGTTGCGTCAGGAATTATTGGAAGTCTTATCCATAATTCTTCAGGCATGTGATTGATTTTCATCCGATTAAGAGATTAATATCAGGTCCCCAGAACCTTTTCCTTTGAAATGCCAGTAAATTTCTCATGTTTTTCCCCCGGTCAATTTCTTTTATGTCGTAAAGGATCAGGTCGAGTATAAGGCAATATTTTTTCATAGGCAGCCGGCAATCCCAAACCACAGGTATCTGGTACGGTGTTGAATACTGTGTTTTTTAATTTCTTTGAAAAATGCGGAAGACAAATTCGGCTGCATCGCCGGTTCTCCGCCTGATAGGGTAACACCACCTCCGGATTTTTCAAAAAATAAATTGTATTTCAAGCACTTCTTTTACAGACCTCATCAAACCTCCTTCATATTCCTTCCCCAATCATCCCAGAGCTCCCAAAGGGTAACTCTTCAACACACTTTCCTTCCGATTTACACAAAATTCTGTCAATTAAATTTTCATCATCAACAAACGAAAGAGCATCGTTATCACAGGGGGAAGAAATGCAGCTATGGCATCCGATACAATTTGTTTTCATCCATTGCAACTGTGATTTATAAAGAAATACTTTCAGGATTATAACACCATTCACATATCATATAACAACCCTTTAAAAAAACAGTTGTTCTGATTCCAGGCCCATCTTCTGTTGACATCCTTTCAAATTCCAGAAGACGACCATAAATGACTTTTTTTTGAGCAGTCAGTCCCATTTCTCCCGTAAACCTTCTCATGGCTAATCCTGGCAATAATCTCATCCTGAAGTTCCCGTATTGAGGTAAAATAAGCGTTGTAACCTGTGACCCGCACCAGAAGGTGCCTGTAAATCTGTGGATGTTTCTGGGCATCCATCAGCATACTTAGATCCAAAATATTTATGTCCAAACTATTCCGCCATTTTCTGAATATCCTTTCAAAAATGCCTTGAATTTCTCTTTGTGCTCTCTGTCCTTTATAAAAAAGAAGGATTAAAACCGATGTGTCTAACTGGCCCCATTCTAGGCAGCAGGTTTACAAAATTCCAGTCGCCATTTTTAGCTCTCCTCAAGCTTTCCCGACGAATTGGTGTTGGATGTAGGCCCATTGATATCGGTGCCGTTGGATGGACATATAGCATTGGATAAAAACTGGCCCTTTTCCCTGCCATCTGCGCTTGCAGCCAAAATAAAGCCGTCGCCTACCCAATAATTCCAGCTGAGCATACCTGGACGGAACCTGCGTTGCGTGGATTTTGTTTTGTGTTTCCAGGTTTCGGAAGTCCATAGTTCCATTACGAATTTACCCATTTCATCAGCCTCATCATCATCACGTCCGAATTTTGGTGCACGATTTTTTGCCCGTGCCTGCAAAATTTCAAATCCTTTCCAGTTCGACTTTAATGCAGTAATCAATTCCTCCATGGCAGCCACTTTCTTGTCAAATACAAGATATTTTATTGCTAAAAGAGAATCTACAGTAGTGGCATAGGTGACAGCTTCAATTGTAGTGAAGCTTATTTCTGCTCCTCCTGCTGTAACATCCATTCCCTTTTCTGCACAGCCTTTGACAAGACATGAAAGATATGGAGTCGGAATATATTTTGCTCTTATGGATTCAGAAACTTCGTATAGATTCACGCATTTTTCAATTATATACTTTGTCTGCTGAACATAAGCATTTTTAAATTCTTCCCATGTTTTAAATTTAACAGCATCACCGGTTCCGGGACCATCCTGTTTAATCTTTTCTTTTTTACCGGTGATCGGATCGACAAATATATTCATATCTTTCCCTCCATTTAATGCCAGTTCAACTGCCTTTAAAAGATTCAGGTTATTATCCACAGTTCCCGATCGGTCATTTCCGCACATTGTGTTCTCAAGGCATCCAACAGGAGCATAATCAAAAAGATTGGATTCATTGATCAGCGATTCATAATTACATGTCTTTGCTTCCCGCATCAAACCCGCCATTGAACGTTCATCAAAATTTAAAAGGAAGGGTGATCCCTGGCTGTCAGAGATCATATCGACAAGCTTATCCAATAATTTTTCAGGCGAATTTCTGTGTAACCGCACATTTGGTTTTGGCTCCAGAATGGGCGACATCTCGTCAATAACTTCAAGTATCGCATATGTAAGATCGTTTGTCGCATCTTTCATGTCGATACCCAATCCCGATAAGGTTATTAACTGCCCGTATCCTGCAGTTATTCCCTGGTTCGCTCCCACTCTTATCAGAGCATCATAAGCTGTATTGGCATGTATCCAGAAAGTTTTCAGAATTTCTTTTCCAAACTCGCGGTCCATACCGTCAAGTAAAGATTTTTCCCAGTATGGAAATAAATACTCATCTATCCTGCCAAAGGAAACTCCGGGGCCCGGATAATTTTCATCGCTCATCACAAGCATGTGTGTCAACCAGAGAGCTTGAACGGCTTCCCAGAAAGTACCGGCAGGTTCCCATGGCACTTTTTTAAGATTTTCTGCCATCTGAAACAATTCCTTTTTGCGGACTCTATCATTTTCGTTTTCGGCCTTTCTGATACCGAGTGCACTATATTTCTGAGCTAACCCTAAGGGAAATGTTGCTGCAGTCATCATAGCCCTGAACTGGGCACCTTTTGAACTTTCTTTCTCTGTCGGTGTGAGATCTTCATAATAGCTTTCTATTTCGCCGTGGATTCCCTTCCATCCAATCTTTAAAGCTTTTTCATAACCAGGAATTATATGACCTGAAGTGGCCCCGGAATTCCCATAACCATGATTGTGGAACCATTTCGTTTTTGCCCTGAACCATTTTTACCATATATTAACTTGTTGACGTCCTTTGTTTCCTGCTCAGTCCAGCACATCGAAGACATCAGATTAAATCGGCCGCCTGCTATAAGGTCGCCGGGAAGAATTCCTGCGGAAAATAATTTTCCATCGCCTCTTTCAGGAACCATGCCTTACGTTCAGGAAGGTTCATGGAG
>CAVVGP010000172.1:0-3661 GCA_963747625.1 uncultured Bacteroidales bacterium
GGGTCTGCTGAGTAAAGAGGCGCCAAGGAAATCTTCCATATGGCCAAACATTACAATCAGGGTTACTAAAAGATATGAAATAAGCACTTTAAAATCCTCCGTATTAAATTAAGTTCCCGACTAATTGTTTTTTATCTGTTGGCACCTGTCTTATTTCAAGTTCGACACCTTTATCAAGCAACTGTTTAATAACAGCGATATCATCTTCAGAAACTGCAACAGCTTTCGAGATCATTCTTGCGCCATCTTTCGTTCTTAATCCTCCAAAATTGATTGATTTAATTTCCGGAACGCCATTAGCGATTGTAAACGCGTCGCTTACGCAATTGACAAGAAGTAATATTTTAGCATTTTGACTTTTGATGTCATTCAGAAATGCCACGGAATCTGCGAGTGTCATAATCAGGAGCTTAACTGACGGTGGTTTGGCCAGTACCATTGCCATTTTTTGAAATTCATCTTTTGCCACTTTGTCATTTGCAACAACCAGGTAATTTATTCCCAACGATGAAACCCAGGTGAAAGCCACTTGTCCATGCACCAGCCTGTCGTCAATACGTGTCAGCTTGATCATCTGTTATTATTTCTTTGACATTATTAGTTTATTCACAAAAACGATCTGATCTTTCGCATTGCTTATACCTGTTTCGATAACCTTGTTGACTGGAGTCTCCGGGTCAGCAAGTAAGATATCAAGCAATAACGGCAGGTTGAAGCCTGCGACAATAAATACATTTTCTTTAAGTGCATACTGAATTACCTGGTTGGTGACACTGCCTCCGATAAGGTCGGTGAAGACAATTAGTTCATCATCCTTATTAATCTGCTCCAGTACCTTATCTAAATCTTCCCTGAGAGATTTATTTTCACCTGTATATGCCTGAATAAGAAATACATTATCCAACGTACCCATAATAATTTCAAGTGAAGACCTTATCCCATCTGCAAATGAGCCATGAGTCGCAATTAAGAATTTTCGCATAAAAGAATATTACAGGTTTAAGAATTGAAAAATCAATTCCCAAATTAGTAATAAATTGTCAAACCGGATTAAATTCCTGTTTCGATAAATAAGAAAGGGCAATATTCCTAAAGAAATTCAACAATCTCTTTCAGTGAATTCCTGTTTTTTGCTGCTGATTTTTTATAGCCGGCTTTGGGATATCCGAGAGGTGTAATACTATAAACCATTTGATTTTCATTAAGGCCGAGAGCATCCCTCAGTATTGCAGGGTCATAGGCTGCAATCCAGCATGTACCTACTCCTTCATTTGTTGCTGCAAGTATTATATGTGTCATTGCAATAGCAACATCGGTTTCAAGTGAGTTGTATCCATCATAACTGCGGTTCCAGGCCTTGTCTTTATATCCGGTTATAATCAGAATATGTGGCGCATTGCTGAACCATTCCCGTCGGTAACAGTTTTTTACCTTTTTCAGCATTTCGGAGGAAGATATCACTAGGAATTTCCATGGCTGATAGTTACATGCTGAAGGAGCTAATCTTCCAGCATCAAGGATCTTTGTTATTACTTCATCCGGGACAGGCCGGTCGGGATCATAATTACGGACACTCTCACGAATCCTGATTAATTCTGTATATTCCATTTTGTTTTCAAAATATTGATGTTATCTCAAAATTAACCATTTTGAGAATAAGTTGGCATTTTTAATATTGCTTTGGTAAAACCCGGCGAAGATTGATGTGATGAAGACTTTATGTCATTTCTGATGAACTGCTTTTGGATTCCGGTGAATTAACCTGCCGCCGGACCCTGTAAAAATATCATTATCTTGTTGGGGAATGTATCGGTCATTATTATAACGAAGCTGATGAGACAGAGAAAAGAAAAACATTACTTTTGACATTTTGCAGCCTCTGATTTAAATCCTTTTGGTTATTAATTTATTACTTATATCGGGTGGAGCTTTAGAAAAAAATATGGATTTTACTTAAGAGAGCTTGTTTTCATCAATTCAATAAAGAGTAATGTTAAAGATCTTAACCCTGTCAATGCTTGTTTTTTTTCAGCAAACGCCTGTAACTTTCACCGGTATAGAGTATGTGCGGGGTACTGATTCACTGAAAGTTTCCGTTAGGATCAATTATGAACTTTTTCTCCGCGATTACCAGCAGACAATTTTTGATGATCTTGATCTGGAGGTTTTACGTAATTTCCAGCCATTCCCTTCAGATTTGGCTAATAATTATATAAATTTAAAATTAAACATCTATGCCAACAAAAAACTGATCATTGGGAAGTTGCTGAAGACAGAAGTGACTGACAATGATTTCAGGTTCAGTATTTTGTACCGTGTTGAGAAAAAACCGAAAAGCATTACCGTGAGAAATACCATTCTTACCGGGTTATCAAGCAAAGTGGAAAATCTGACCATTGTCAGGAGCGGAAGGTATGAATCAGAGTTTAAGTTTACTCCGGATCACACTGAGGAGACTTTCTATATAAAATAATAATACATTGATATTACTCAGAATGAAATCATGAAATGCAAAAGTTTTGATATTGAAAATTATAATGAAAAGTGGATCATAATCCGGTTTCCTGAAAAAGTAATATTCCGTCATTTTGATCTGAAATCCTAGTCAGATGTTAAAAGTTTTAATTTTAAATGCTTTACTCTTCTTTCATCCTGTACATGTCACACTTACGACTATTAACCAGGCTCAGGGAAGTGATACTCTGAAGGTGTTTTTCAGGATGTACTCTGATGACTTCTTAAGGGATTATGAATTGTATAACCCTGATTTCAAACCCGGAAAAAACAGAGGGCCCAAAGAAATTACCGATGACCTTTTAAAAAAATATTTCGACCAAAGAGTTCAGATTTACATTAATCATAAACTGCTTTCAGGTAGTCTGTTAAATGTATCAACTGATAATTATGAAATCCGACTTGATCTTGTTTACTTTTCAGAAAAAAAGCCAAGGAATTTCAGAATAAGGAATAAGATTCTTGTTGCCCTTTACAGCGACCAGGCAAATATGGTTTATTTTAATATCAACAATTATGAGGATGCCCTTAAGCTTACAGTTGATCATGTTGAGGAGGAGATAAAATTGAAGTGAGGAGATAGCTGGTCAGAAGAATGGGATTACCTGTGGTGATCCCTTAGGGGAAACCTTGCAAAGTTTAAATGACCCTTCGGGTCTTTTTTGTTTTTCCTCAGATGGATTCCTATATCAGATATGGCTTAATGAAACCAAGCGGACTGTGTCCGCCGAAGATCGCATTCATGGTGATTTAATATTACTTCTGATCTATAAAGAAAAACTCGCCGTCGCCCTTCTTATGTCGGGCTATGGCGAGCGAAGGCGGAGAGAGGGGGATTCGAACCCCCGGTACCCTTTTGAGGTACACACGCTTTCCAGGCGTGCCAGTTAAACCACTCCTGCATCTCTCCTTATTAATACACAGGGTTTAAAAAACAGGGGCGCAAAATACAAAAATATTTTTACATTTTGACTTGTCACGAAATTTCTCCTGCCAGTGATATATTCAACGATTCTATTACTTTTTCCCTCGATGAAAACCTCCCGAGAAGATGCATTAGTTTGGTCACGGAGGCTTCAGAGGTAATGTCTTTCCCGCTTATTACTCCTGCTGAAAGCATTTGTCTGCTTGTCTCATATAATCCCAT
>CAVVGP010000173.1:0-3622 GCA_963747625.1 uncultured Bacteroidales bacterium
CAAGAGAAAGTTCTTTATTCATATTATGGGCGGCTGTTGCCCCGCAGCAATTCCAATCTTTAATCTCATCAATGCTTATATCGAATGCCTTTGCAATGGCAAGTACCGACTCGGCATATTCACGCGAGGAACCTTTCAGGGAACAACCTGGATAGAATCCGAGAGTCATATATTTAGTTTTTATTCTTTTTGTTTGATTTTCTGAAAATTGCAGCAACACCCTGAACGATCTTTAATTAATTCAGGAATAATATTAAGTTTACCACGCTTCATCATTTTCGGAGCAAGGGCAAGGTCGTCAAAAATTTTCAGGGTCCTGGTTTTATAATCAACAAACAATCCTATTTCGTAAAGTCTTCCGGTATACTTAATCGAATCGAGAAAGGATTTATGAAAAGCCACTATCTCTTTTGCTTTAGGATTGGCTTTTTTCTCATTAATTGATTTTTCTCTCAGGAAATCCATCATTTTTGGAATGTCAATACTCATCGGACAACGTGCAAAGCACATCTCGCATGTAAGGCAGACCCAAATGGAGAAGGATCGCAAAACTTTATCTTCAAGGGCAGTATCACCTGTCTGCAACATCCTCATAATTACACTCGGCGGATAATCCATCTCTTCTGCAAGAGGGCAGCCAGCAGAACATTTTCCGCATTGGTAGCAATGGCTAACCTTTACTTCTGAATGTTCCAACACTTCCCCTCCCAATCCTGAAATCGGGGAATGATGTGTATCTGAACTCATAGTACTCTTATTAATGCTGAATAAAAATGACAATTTTTTAACCCGCTAAAGTAAATATTATTGCAGTTCTTTTAACATGAAAAATGTCATAATAAGTATTTCAATAAAATCGCAAAAAACACTAAACAGCTTTTAAGACTGTAACATCCATCTAATCTGTGAAATAAATAACACTGCATTTCTCATCAAAGTGATAAATATCACTAATATCATAAGTTAATCATTTCACAGAACAAAAAAAAAATCTATTTTTGTGCGGCTTTAACATGACCTAAAACCATATTCTATGAATAATGAATGGTTAATTCTTTTTTTCCTGGTGGGGGCCATTTTTGTCGGAGTGGTTCTGATCTTTTCAGGAATTGTGGCTCCAAAATCAACTAATCCCCAAAAATTTGAACCTTACGAATGTGGAATCCCTACCGAAGGTGTTACATGGCTTCAGTTTAATGTCGGTTATTATCTATTTGCAATTCTTTTCCTTGTTTTTGATGTGGAAACAGTCCTTGTATTTCCCTGGGCTGTTGTAATGAAGGAAACTGGAATGGCAGCATTTATTGAAATTATTATATTCTTCTTTATACTGGGCCTAGGATTATTATATGCCTGGAAAAAACATGCTCTTATATGGGAATAAAAGGAATGAAGAAGAAGAATTCGGGGATAATGAAAGCCTCGATCTTCTGAATGAATCCGGTCCAATATTCTTTTGACAACTATTGATGATGTAATTAACTGGGGCAGGAAGAACTCTTTATGGCCTCTCACCTTTGCTACAAGCTGTTGTGGCATTGAAATGATGGCTGCAGGAGCCCCAAGGCATGACTTTGCCAGATTCGGTATGGAAGTTTACAGAGCCAGTCCCCGTCAGGCAGATGTGATAGTTGTTGCCGGAACTATTGTCAATAAAATGGCACCCGTATTAAAACGACTTTATGACCAGATGTCTGAACCAAAATACGTTGTTGCAATGGGTGCATGTGCAATTTCAGGAGGTCCATTTTTCTTGAATTCATACTGTGTGGTTAAGGGTGTTGAACATGTGATACCTGTGGATGTCTATGTCCCTGGATGTCCCCCGCGACCTGAAGCACTGTTATATGGTATGCTTCAGCTTCAGCGAATGATTGAAACACAAACAATGAAATCAAGGAAGAAGAGGAATACTTCCCATGATTCAAAATAAGTACCCGATAATATTCAGAAATCTGATTATCAATGGATAAAATACAACTTGGAGAATTTATTAAATCGATCGATCAGGATCTTGAGATCAGGGAAGGCAAACAATATCTTGAAGTAACAGTTCCTCCATCAAAGCTATACTAATCTGGCTAAGCAGCTAAGGGATAATAAAGAAACTCAATTTGATTTTCTGTTTTGTCTTAGTGGAGTTGATTACGGACAGGATCTTGGAGTAGTTTATCACCTCCGTTCTACAATCCATGATCATGTTATGGTATTAAAAACCAGGACTTCGGACAGGGAGCATCCACAATTTGATTCTGTATCGGATATCTGGAAAACTGCTGATTTCCATGAAAGAGAAGCTTATGATCTGCTAGGAATAAAATTTGCACAATCATCCTGATCTGAGAAGACTGTTTCTTGACAGTTCCTGGGGCTTTCCTTTAAGAAAAGATTATGTTGATGATATAAATATCGTGAGCAAATAATCCATGGAAGAAAAGGTAAAAAATATTATTGCTGATGAGCAACAGGAATATGTTATTAACATGGGGCCGCAACATCCTTCCACACATGGTGTGCTACGGCTTGTAGTATCACTTAAAGGTGAGATTGTCAAAAATATAGAACCTCATATCGGTTATATTCACAGGGGAATAGAAAAAATGTGTGAGAGCATAACTTATCCGCAGATTATTCATCTCACTGACAGAATGGACTACCTTTCTGCTCATATAAACAATGAAGCAGTTTGTCTTAATGTGGAAAAAGCTCTTCAGGTGGATATTCCGGACAGGATAAAAGTTATCCGCACAATAATGTCAGAACTTACACGCATCCAGTCGCATCAGCTGTGGTGGGCTTCGTTTGGCATGGACCTTGGAGGTTTGACCTGCTTCTTTTATGGGTTACGCGACAGGGAAAAAGTTCTCGACATCTTCGAAGAAACTTGCGGTGGCCGTATGATAGTAAGCTATAATTGTCCGGGTGGCTTATGTACGATCTACATCCGAACTTTCAGAAAAGAGTAAAAGAATTTATAAAGTACTTCAGAAAAAAATTACCAGAATATGATCAGCTGCTTACAGGAAATGTGATTTTCCATGAACGCAGCAAAGGCATTGGAAAATTATCGCTGGAAGATGCTATTTCATATGGGGTAACAGGTCCTTCAGGCAGGGCATCAGGGTTTTCATGCGATGTAAGAAAGCATGAGCCATACAGCGCATACGACCGAATTTCATTCAAGGAAATATTGCATAATGAAGGGGATACGTACAGTCGTTATATCACAAGGATTGACGAGATGTGGGAATCAATGAATATTATCGAGCAGCTGATTGATAATATTCCTGAAGGACCATATACAGTAAAAATGAAACCAGTTATCAAACTGCCGGAAGGTGAATATTATCAGAGAGTTGAGACAGCCCGCGGTGAACTTGGAGTATTTATTATCAGCGATGGAAATAAGAATCCCTATCGCGTTAAGTTCAGATCCCCGAATTTTGTGAACTTATCTGTATTTAATCATATTGTGAAAGGTTTCAAAATAGCTGACCTGGTGGCGATTGGAGGTTCTCTGGATCTGGTGATACCGGATATTGACAGATAGTGAGGAGTGAGGAGTGAGGTGTGAGGTGTGAGGCAAAAAATAAAAAAGAAAAGTTAAAAGATAAAAAATAAT